>JAMOMJ010000396.1 GCA_027067135.1 Cyclobacteriaceae bacterium | reverse complement strand
AGTACTTGATATGGGTTTATCTTCCTTAACTTCAGTTGGTGAATTAAGGGCTATAGTATCTGTTTTAGTTGGTTTGGTTATCAACCAATAAGACAAACTAAAAATGGCTATTAGAGCAATACTGGCTGCTATGGCCATATAATTTGGAATAAATACATTCTTTTTATTGGGGAGGATTTCAGTATTAATAGCTTCTAAAACTTCCTTGGGGTTTTTAACCAATGAAGTTCCTTCAAGTGCATCGCAACAAAGTTCACATTCGTTTAAATGCAATTCCAACCGATACATTTCTTCATTACCCAAAACTCCATGGGTATAATCAAGCAGTTCGGTTTGAGTTAAATGTTTTTGTATATTAATATGGTTGCTATTCTTTTTCAATACTTGCTTCTATACATTTTTTTAAATTTCGTTTTCCGTTCTGAATATTGCTTTTTACCTTGTTTAAGTTGAATCCGGTTAAGTTAGTTACTTCTTTATAACTTTTCTTTTTGAAATAAAACAAGCTTACACATTTTGCCTGTTCTTTATTAAGCATTTCAATGCACTTTTCTAAGGCTAGTATTTGTTGTTCTAAACTATAGTCGTTGGTATGATGCGGCTGAAGCTCAAATTCCATAGACTCCGTTAAACTATTTTCTACTACACCCTCTTTTGCTTGTTTTCTTAACTCACCCAGGCAGTAGTTTTTAGTAACTACATAAATCCATCCACCAAAATTTTCAATTTTATTTGTAACCAGTTTATCAGAAATTGATTCGTATAAATTCATTACCCCGTCTTTAGAGGCCTCTGTATTCTTTAAATATTTCATGCAAACACCCATAATTAGGTGAGAGTATCGGGTAAAAAGCTCGGCAAAATATTTTTGGTCACGCTTTTTTTTATAGCGCTCCATAAGCTCCTGATCGCTTAAAGAAGATATTTTTCCTGGTATATTCATTTGCAACTGGTGCAAAAATGAAATTTATTTATGGAAATCTATTACCACTTGCATCATTATGGTACAACAACAAATGTATAGATATGAAAAAGTTAAAGAAATCATTGTTTTTAGTATTGTTATTAGCCATTACAAGTACGTTATCGGCTAAAACTATTAAAGGAATTGTAGAGGATGCCATGGCAAAAACACCTTTAGCAGGTGCCAAAGTATCTGTTGTGGGAACATCCAATTATGTATTTACCAATACAAAAGGAGAGTTTATAATTGAAGCTTTATCAAATAACACACTATTAATTGAGTTAAAACCTTATGTAAGTAAAAGGGTAAAAGTTGGAAATCAATCCTTTATTAAAGTTAAGCTTGCTTTTATAATTCTTGAAGATGAAGTAGCCGAAGAAGATATGGAATTGATGGAAGTTGTAATAGCTCCTTCTGTTCATAAATCGATGACGAAAAGAAGAGCGTATGGCACTGTAACGGGAGCAAGCGAGAGTTATCCAAATTGGAATACGGAAGAATATGCCACTATTCACGAAAATGGATATAAGAACCCGTTAAACGATCCTCTTTCTACTTTTTCTATTGATGTGGATGCTGCTTCTTATAGTAATATGCGCAGGTTTTTAATGAATGGCCAAACACCCCCCAAAGATGCTGTGAGAATTGAGGAGCTGATTAATTATTTTAATTACGATTATGATAATCCAAAAGGAGAGGAAGCTTTTTCAGTAACCACAGAAGTGGCTACTGCACCTTGGAATCAAACGCATCAATTAGTGCATATTGGTATTCAAGGCAAAAAACTGGCTATGGATAATTTGCCAAATTCAAATTTGGTTTTTCTATTAGATGTGTCAGGTTCTATGAGCAACTCCAATAAATTACCCTTATTAAAATCAGCACTAAAATTATTAGTTAATGAATTAAGAGAAGGGGATAAAGTATCTATTGTAGTATATGCAGGTGCCGCAGGCTTGGTGCTTCCGCCAACCAGTGGAGAAAATAAAGGAGCGATTATAGCTGCTCTTGACAGACTGGAGGCTGGTGGTTCAACTGCAGGCGGAGCAGGAATAAAACTGGCTTATGCTACTGCTCGTGAACAATTTATTAAAGGGGGCAATAATCGGATAATTATTGCTACAGATGGCGATTTTAATATTGGTGCATCCAGCAATGCCGAAATGGAGCGATTAATAGAAAAGGAACGTGAAAGCGGTGTGTTTTTAACGGTACTTGGGTTTGGAATGGGCAATTATAAAGATTCTAAAATGGAAACACTGGCGGATAAAGGAAACGGAAACTATGCCTATATCGACAATATTTTAGAAGCCAAAAAAGTGTTAGTAAATGAATTTGGCGGAACCTTATTTACCATTGCCAAAGATGTAAAAATACAGGTGGAGTTTAATCCTGAACTTGTGCAGAGCTATAGATTGATTGGGTATGAAAACAGACTATTGAATAAAGAGGATTTTAATGACGACACCAAGGATGCAGGCGAGCTTGGCTCAGGTCATACAGTTACTGCTTTATATGAAATTGTTCCGGTTGGTGTTGACTTTAATCAAGGAAGTGTCGATCCTTTAAAATATCAATCAGCACCCAAAACAGCTAAATCAGATTTTAAAGGAGAAATGATGACAGTTAAAATCAGATACAAGGAACCTGATGGTAACAAAAGCAAGTTAGTAGCCAAAACGGTTAAAGCCTCTAATAAAAATTGGAAGTACAGTTCTAATAATTTTAAATGGTCGGCAGCCATCGCTGAGTTTGGTATGATATTAAGAGGCTCTGAATACATAAATACCAATTCCTATGAGCAAGTGATTAAGCTTGCCAATGAATCAAAGGGAGAAGACGAATTTGGGTATAGACGTGAATTTTTGCGATTGGTTGAAAGTGCTCAGCTATTGGCAAAAAAGTAAAAGTTGTGTTGAGTTGTTAAAAGGAGTACGTATGTGCTCCTTTTAACTCAAAATAGCAATGTCAATCTGTCATATTAGCTATAGTGAGGCATTTATTTTGCTTAACTTCAGGTATAAGTTATTTAAAATATAATAAAAGGAGGTTATTATGAAACGTAGTTTAATTTTATTATTTGCAGGTGCAATATTGGTGTCTTGCAATGCTCAGTCAACTCAAACAGAAAAAGGTGGAATTTCAAAAGCACCTTTAGAAAAAACTAATGAGAACCAACCCCAGGTTGATATTAAGGTTAATAAAGAGTACGATGAGGATGGTAATTTAATAAAGTACGATTCAAGTTATGTTGAGTACTATTCAAATTGGGGCGGAGACAGCATTTTGTTGGATAGTTTATATGGTGGGTTTGAGCCATTTATGAATAAGCATTATTCCGACTGGTTTAATAGACCTTTTGATCCATTTTTTTTCAATGATACACTAATGAATCATGATTTTTTTAATAATAACTATTTTCAAAAAAGATTTGAGCTAAACCAAAAGCAGTTCCAACAAATGTTTAAAGAAATGGATTCTTTAAAATTAAAATACTTTGAAGAGTTTGATAAACAACATAATAAGAAATAGGGTGTAATCATAAGTTTGGGTTTGAAAGAAAGCCTTTCTGCATAGTACTCTTGTAGAAAGGCTTTTGTTTTTATAAAAAAGAAAAGCATGCTGTACGTTTGCACTTCTCAAAGATTCTGCAAGTTTAATTTTTCTTATAATGTTAGCTATTGGGCTTAAGGGTCTGCTGAAAAACACTCAATTGTCTAACAATTTGAAAGTTATGTCTGTTCTTGACTCTTTAAGTGCAAGGGTTTTGAACAGATTGTGTAAAAAACCTTGCACTAGGTTTTTAAAGAAAATTACATTTTCTTTAAAAATGAGTTAGCCCTAGGCAAGTCATCTACTTCACAGGCTTCAGCTCGAAGTATTAATATACATCTTCGCTTTGCCCGTTTGTATCTAACTTACCTAGGACTTTTTCAGCAGACCCTTCTAAGTAATTTCATTTTACTTTGTTAGCACAACATCATTATGTATTTTGGATAAATGCCCCGAAAACTAAAATTTATAGCTTGGGATACTCAAAATAAGATACTTAAACGCTTAGGTAAGGTAGAGCTCATTAAGGGGGAACTGATACTGCAAAATCATATTATTTTGCAGTTTACCGGACACTTAGATAAACTTGGCAAAGAAATTTATGATGGAGATGTGCTTTTGAGTAATGGAGAGAATAAATTTCGTGTTATTTGGAGTAATGAGACTAATGCTTGGCATTTAGAAGAAGATGGCAAGTTAAAGCCATTCAATACTAACTTTATAGCTACTACTACAAGGCTTTATAATTTTCACGAAAAAAGTTAGTTGCTGCTCACTTTTTTGTGAATGTAGTTAATGGCAGACTCAATAGTATCTATTTGTTCGGCATCATCGTCAGGGATTCGGATATCAAATGCTTGTTCAAACTCCATAACTAATTCAGCATAGTCGAGGGAATCGATGCCCAAATCTTTTACCAAGTTTGCATCGGGAGTAATTTCGGTTTCAGCTATTCCTAACTTGTCCACCAAAATTTGAGTTATTTTTTCGGATATTTCTTCCATACCAAAAGAAGTAAATGTTTATACAAAGCAATAGTATTTAGTGTTCAAAATCAAAATCTCATCGTAAATTCTGTTCCCTCATCCACTTGAGTGGTTACCGTTAAGCTACCCTTATGCTTTCTCATTATTTGCCTCGATAAACTTAACCCAATGCCTGAACCCGATTTTTTGGTAGTAAAAAAAGGAATAAAAATTCTAGATAAGGCTTCTTCATCAATACCCGAACCGTTGTCTTTTACGATAATAGACACACGGTTTTTGTCATCTTTAAATGCGTTCACCTCAATTAACCTATTGGTTTCTTCATCAAAGGCTTGGATGGCATTTTTAATAAGATTAATAATTACTTGTTCTATGAGGGCCTTGTCGGCATCTATATATAACTCATCAGATTCAACTGATGTAGTAAATGCAATTTTATTATCTAAAATATCTTTGGCTAGCAACACATTTATTTCATCTAAAACACCCTTAACCTTTAGTTTTTCAAATTTTGGTTGTGGAATATGGGTTAGGTTTCTAAAATCTCTAACAAAATGAATAAGGCCTTCGCTTCTTCGTTGTATAGTATGAATAGCCAATAAAAGGTCTTCCTTGTCTTCAGCATCTAATGTTAAAGTTGCATCTTGTTCACCTAACGATTTTAGATTGCTTTCAACCGTACCAGCCAACGATGAAATTGGTGTAACCGAGTTCATAATTTCATGGGTTAGCACTCTTACAAGGTTTTGCCAAGCCGTCATTTCCATCTCCTCCAATTCAGAATTGATATTCTGGATAGTTATCATTTTATATGCTTTCTTTTTAAGCACAAGCTCAATGGCATATACAGATAATTGCACCAACTCCCCGTCTATGTTTAACTTAGCTAAATCTCGGCCACCTGTTTTAAGTTTAAAGAACATATCAACAAGCTCTTCACTTAAGCTTTGCAACTCAGTTATATACTTAATGTCATACACCTGAAGCAGCTTTTTAGCTGCATTATTCATCACTTCAACTTTACCTTCCTCATCAATAGCAATTAAACCTATTCCGGCATGCTGAACTATATTTTTGAAGAACAAGGACTCTTCACTTTTATTTGATGATTGTTCCTTATGGCGTTTGAGTAATTGATTTATAGAGCTGTGTAACTGACTAGCAGTGGCATTGGAAAAATTTATTTCATCCTCAGGAGAGTAATTTTGTTTGCTAATGGAATTTAAAATTTCCTTAACATCGGCATTGGGTTCGTGTAAGTATTTAACCAAACTTATTACCTGAACGACCAAAAGGACAACAAATAAGAAAATGGTAATTGCTAACGAGTTGTTTAACCACATGCCTACCAGCAGGAACATAGTAAATAAGATTCCTCCTAACCGAATTAATATCGTTTTATCATAAGTGCTAAAGACCGTACTTCTCAAGTCTTCGATAAAGCGAAGCGCGTGTGAGACCCAGTTCTTTGGCTGCTTTGGAAATGTTGCCATTATGTCTTTCTAATACTTTTTCGATTACAGAGCGCTCAACTTCTTCTAAATTAAAACTATCATTTGCTGTAGAGCTAGAAGATGTGCCACTTAAAAAGAAGAAATCCATGGAAGTTAACTCATCTTCTTCTGACATTATAATTGCTCTTTCAATGGCATGTTGTAACTCCCTAACATTGCCTGGCCATCCATATTTCTGCAATTTCTCTATAGCTCCTTCTTGAATGCCCCTCACTTCTTTTCTGTATTTTTTGGCATACATATCTATAAAATGAGTGGCTAGCAGAGGTATGTCTTCAGTTCTGGCTCTAAGTGGAGGTAAAATTATTTCTACTGTATTTATTCGGTACAGTAAATCTTGGCGAAACTCGTTTTTCTCTACCATTTCCAAAAGAGGCATATTGGTAGCGCAAATTAATCGAATGTCTATTGGCTTAGGTGTGTTATCGCCAAGTTTTGTTATTTCCCTATTTTGTAAGGCTGCTAATAGCTTTGATTGCAATGGCAAACTTAAATTTCCTATTTCGTCTAAGAATAAGGTGCCTCCATTGGCTGATTCAAAACGTCCTACTCGGTCAGAGTGTGCATCTGTAAAGGCTCCTTTTTTATGCCCGAACAATTCACTCTCAAATAGAGTTTCAGTAATGGCTCCCATATCAACACCCACATACACATTATCTGCTCGCAACGATTTTTGGTGTATGGCTCTTGCAATAAGTTCTTTGCCAGTTCCGTTTTCTCCTAGAATAATTACGTTTGCATCGGTTCCTGCAACTTTATCAACCAGCTTATATATATGCTGCATTGCTGGGCTACTCCCGATAATATCTCTAAAAGGTTGGTTAATATCTTCTTCAAGCTGCTTTTTAGCTTTTCTTAGCTTATCAACCTCATTATACGATCGTTTAAGTTTTACAGCAGTATTTAGAGTAGCTAATAATTTATCGTTTTGCCAAGGCTTAAGTACAAAATCTGTTGCCCCTTCTTTGAGTGCTTTTACAGCCATTTCTACATCACCAAAAGCTGTTATAAGAATAACTACGGCTCGTGGGTCGCGTTCTTTTATTTCGTTTAGCCAATAAAATCCTTCTTTGCCACTTGTGGTGTCTTTGCTAAAATTCATATCAAGCAAGATCACATCATACGTGTCATTATTTAGCAAGAAAGGTATCTTCTTCGGGTTTTTCTCAATAATTACTTGTTGAGCGTGTTTTTTAAGCAGCAACTTTGCTGCTAATAGCACATCTTCATCGTCATCGATGATCAATATTTTTCCTAAATTATTTTCCACAGGCTTAAAATAACTTTATGTCTAGTTAAAACTATGCCAATAAATAGATTTGGCATTAGAGTACAAATGAAGCGATAATTAACTTAGTAAGTTATGAAAGTGTAACGAAATCGGACAGTTTTTTGTTCGATGCAATAAAATCGTTCGTTTTTTTAATGGATTTTGTTAAAAATTGTTAAAACTCTCAAATCCATTCTGTATATTAGTGCTGTTGTTATTTTAGGTTGTGGAGACAACCTAATTTATTTTGAGTTTTTGACCTTGAAACGCCTTGACCGAGGCGTTTCTTTTTTTGTCCAAAAACTATTTGACATTAAAAAACTCCCCTCTATTTCACAAATAAAACATAAGGGGAGTTTTTAAATCAATCAGAACTAGTATCAAATATAGGAGTTAAGCTATTCTACTCATAGCTTTAATTGAATTATATTGATAATCCCGTTCCTAGTATTGCCAAATCAATGACTTATCTTTTACATAATAAAGGTTTGATTTGAAACGCATTATACCCAAAACCTCTGTTTCAGTAATGGCTGATCTCTGTTCGCTATTTGAATAAATATCCAAGTTTACCATCATGCCCCCTTCCAAATAGGTAATAATATTTTTTTCAAAAGTACATTTACTTGTTTTGGCAGAAATGAACTTGGAAAAATTTCCCAAGTTGTCAAAAACGTAAATTCCCGAGTTCTTATCAACTAAAAAAACTTGATTTTGATACTCTTTAATAAAGGTGAAATCATTATCTGGGTTATCTATTATGGTATTTAATGCTGTTTCTATCTCAATCTGATTCAATATTACATTATACTTTAAGAGCCTAAAAGTAGAATTTTCAACAAGCCAAATGTTATTATCTTGGCTTTGTGTGGCAATGTCTATATAATCGATCGAGGAATTAGAAAGCTTTGTTCTTGTGGGTCTTGCCAGAAACCGGTCGGTAATTAAGTATTCTTGAAAGAAATCATAAAATGCAAAAATCACAAGTCCAGTTCCCGATTCAAGTAGCTTGGTATCTCCAATTTTAAGAGGAGAATAGGTGATGAGAGAATCTAATTTAGCTGAATACTTAGTAATGGAGCCTCCTTCGAAGGACAAGAATATGCTACCTGTTGCATCCATTGAGTAATCTATGATTCTGTGTTTAAATAGCACTGAATCTTTGTGTTGATTTTGAGCTGTTGAAAAAACAGGTAAAAGAAATAGAATATATGTAAAGATGCTATTTTTCAAAATCTATTAATTCTAGTTTTCCCTCTTGTAAAGAAGCATATCTGGCGTGGTTAACCCATTCTCCTAAATTTATGTACCTACTTGAATCAGCTACTTTCATATCTAAGTGTAAGTGTCGGTGTCCAAAAATGTAATAATCAAAGTGCTCCTGTTCTTCAATTTGTTTGCAATACTGAAATAGAAATTCATTTTCTTTAAGGCTTTCTCCTTCAAAATCAGTGTTGTTAATACGGCTATTTTTAGACCAAGCTTGACCAAGTGCTAATGAAAAGTTGGGGTGCAACCTAGAAAATAACCAACGAGCCGTTTTACTCTTAAATATGCTTTTGAGTATTTTGTACTTAGTATCACCTGGGCCGAGGCCATCTCCATGGCCTACTAAAAGTTTATTTTTACCTATCGTAATGGCTGCTGGTTCGTGATGAAGAATAACCCCAAGCTCTTGCGAAAAATAATCATTCATCCACATGTCGTGGTTACCAGTAAAGAACATTACGGGAATGCCACTGTCTGTTAGCTCCGCAATTTTTCCTTGAAACCGAGCAAATCCCTTAGGCACTACTTTTTTATATTCGTACCAAAAATCAAAAATATCTCCCAATAGAAAAATAGCTGCGGCATCCTCTTTTACTAAATCTAACCACCGAATAATTTTGTTTTCTCTTTCCCTGCTTTTATCATAGGTAGGAGTTCCCAAATGAAAATCAGAAGCAAAGTAGAGTTTTTTATTAGCCACTGCATCTATGTGAATCTCGGTCATAGTTGAAATTTAGTGCAAGATTATCAAACTGTGTTAATGATTTGGAATGTTTTATGAAAAAAGGCCACTTGAAATGTCAAATGGCCTTCAGTTTGATAATCAATATATTATTATATTGCAGGTTTTTCTTCGGCTGCTTCTGTTGTAAGCTTATTTGCAGAAGGTTCAGCATTTTTATTTTCTTCTGCTTTTGCTTCTTCCTCTTTTTTTGCTTCAGCTTCTTTCTTCACTAGCGCCTCTTTTGCTTCAGCTATTTTTTCTCTCTTACCTTCATCTTCTATAAAGGCTTCGTAAGTTGTTTGCTGTTCAAAAGGTCGTTTTCCAATCAATCTTTCTAAATCTACCTGGTAAAGAATCTCTTTTTCTAATAGTTCTTTGGCTAATATTTCGAGTTCTTTTTCTTTATGTTTAAGCAACTCAAGTGTTCTTGCGTAAGCATTTGTAATTATCTTCTTTGCCTCCTCATCAATTATTTGGGCAGTGGCTTCAGAATATGGTTTATTGAAATTATATTCTTGTTGTTTCGAACTGTAGAACGAAACATTGCCAATTTTATCATTCATACCGTAGATACTAACAATGCTGTATGCAACTTGGGTTACTCTTTCCAAATCACTGAGGGCTCCAGTGGATATTTTCCCAAAAATTATTTCCTCGGCTGCTCTGCCACCTAAGGCCATACACATTTCATCAATTAATTGATCTGTTTGGTATAGGAACTGTTCTTTTGGCAAATATTGGGCGTATCCTAATGCAGCTAAACCCCTTGGAACAATACTTACTTTCACTAATGGGTCGGCATGTTCTAAAAACCATCCTGCCACAGCATGGCCAGCTTCGTGGTAGGCAACTATTTTCTTTTCTTCAGGTGAAATAATTTTGTTCTTTTTTTCCAGTCCACCAATTACTCGGTCGATAGCGTCTTGAAAATCAATCATATAAATTGCTTTCTTGTCTTTACGAGCAGCAATAAGAGCTGCTTCGTTACAAACATTGGCAATTTCGGCACCTGCAAACCCAGGAGTTTGAGCAGCTAGTTTTTTAGAATCAATCTCCTTACTAAGTTTTAAAGGTTTTAAATGCACTTTAAAAATTTGATTTCTACCTACAATATCTGGCTTATCAATAGATATTTGTCTATCAAACCTACCTGGGCGAAGCAATGCATTATCAAGCACATCTGGCCGGTTGGTTGCAGCTAAAATGATTACGCCTGAGTCGGTGGCAAAACCATCCATTTCAACCAATAATGAATTGAGCGTGTTTTCACGTTCATCGTTACTACCTGGCATTTGACCTTTCCCTCTCGAACGACCAATGGCATCAATTTCATCTATAAATACAATACAAGGTGCTTTTTCTTTGGCTTGCTTAAATAAGTCTCTAACTCTTGCAGCACCAACACCTACAAACATTTCCACAAAATCGGAACCAGAAAGTGTAAAGAATGGAACAGCAGCTTCTCCAGCCACGGCTTTGGCCAACAAGGTTTTTCCTGTTCCGGGAGGGCCTACCAATAAAGCACCTTTTGGTATTTTACCACCTAAAGTGGTGAATTTAGCAGGGTTCTTTAAAAAATCAACAATTTCCTTTACTTCCTCTTTGGCTTCTTCAAGCCCGGCAACATCATCGAAAGAGATTTTTACTTTATTATCTGCATCAAACAGGGCTGCTTTCGATTTTCCGATATTAAATATTTGTCCTCCAGGTCCGCCTTGACCAGTCATTCTGCGCATCATAAACCAAAAACCGAATACTAATAGAAAAAGGAACCCATAATTAAAAAACATGGCTGTAGGATCACTTCGTTCCTCAATGCTATAATCGAGCTTATTATCTTCCCCTAATTTGCTATTCAGCTCCTTTACAATATCATCCCATTTATCTGCCGAAAGAACCTTAAAGGTATATTGTGGCCCACCTTCGGTGGAACCTAGAGTTACTCTATTATCAAGCTCTGTTTTATACTTTGCATTGGCAAGTGCCTCTTTTTTGAGCTGCACCTCTACCATGTTTTGCCCACGTACAAAGGTTAGCTTTTCTACATCGTGGCTTAAAGCCATTTCTGTAAACCTACGTTCAGAAATTTCAATAAGCGTGTTGGTATTATTTAGCCAGAAAATGGAAGATATTACCAACACTAACGTGATGATTATATATAACTGATAATTCTGTTTGGGTTGAGGAAGTTTAGGGTTGATCCCCCCCTTTTTTTTATTATTCGCCATGTATGCGTTTGTTTTCTATTTAGTTAAATTTAGGCTGATTCTTCAACCTCGGTTATTTTGGCATCTGCCCACAAGTCTTCTATGCCATAAAAAATTCTAGAGTCATTAGAAAAAATATGAGACACAACATCTACGTAGTCGAGTAGAACCCAATTTTTATTGTTACTACCTTCTTTATGCCAGGGGTGTTCTTTTGTTATCTTATATACTTCATCTGTAATTGATTCGGCAATACCTGCCATATGCATATCGGAGTTTCCTGTACAAATCACAAAAAAATCAGCAACTGCATTATTGACCTTTCTTAAGTCTAACACCTGAATATCTAAAGCCTTTTTCTCTTGCATTCCCTTAACAATCAACTGGCTTAATTTATCAGAT
Source organism: Cyclobacteriaceae bacterium (assembly GCA_027067135.1). Taxonomy (GTDB): domain Bacteria; phylum Bacteroidota; class Bacteroidia; order Cytophagales; family Cyclobacteriaceae; genus JAKISE01. The sequence goes on along the minus strand of JAMOMJ010000396.1, from coordinate 13,137 downwards.
GAGAGTGGCGTTTCTTTTTTACTCATGTACTAACTTTGGCTTACCCGAATCACTTTTACAAAAATACTAAAAAAGAGTGTATAAAATCCCTGCCAACCTAGGCTTTACGTACAATTACATACATTATCTGCCAAGCTGTCATTCTACCAACGAGGTTGCCACCAATTTGTTGACAAATGGGGTAGAAGAAGGTACTGTTGTAATTACCGACAATCAAACAAATGGGAGAGGGCAGAGAGGAAATTATTGGGAGTCAGAACCTTTTCTTAATTTAACATTTTCGCTTATACTCAAGCCAGATTTTTTGCCCGTTCAAAGCCAGTTTCAACTCACTCAGATTATTAGTATAAGTATTGCTGAGATTATTCAAGGGTTGGTTTCAAAAACTGTTAAAGTTAAATGGCCGAACGATATTTATGTTGGCGATAAAAAAATAGGAGGAATTCTAATTCAAAACACAGTAAAAGGGAAAGTGATTGAGAACTCCATTATTGGTATTGGCCTAAATGTGAACCAAACAAGCTTCGAAACGGCTAACGCAACGTCCATTTTAAGTTTAACTCAAAGGATGACAGATTTGAATCAAGTATTAATTGATGTGCTAAAGTCTATTGCAGCAAATTACCAGAGATTAAAAAATGGAGAGAGAAAAGCAATAGGAGTTGAGTATCATAATTTATTGTTGGGCTTACGTGAAGTCAGAAATTTTAAATCTGAGAATGAGTTTTTAGGTAAAATTATTGGAGTTGACCCAATGGGAAGGCTTTTGATAGATAATGGTTCCTCTGTAAGGAGCTTTCAAAACCAAGAAGTTAAGTTTATTTAATACGTTCTTCTTTGTAGGTAAAGCTTAAATAGGAAAGAAGGTTTCCGAAAGCATCCAACATTTTTTGCTGGTCATCAGTAATCCCTTTACTGTTTATTTTTAATAGTAAAAATCCATATACAGCATTAAGACAAATTTGAATAGGGTCTCTAACTGTATTTTTTGATACCTTAATTTGATTTTGAATAAATGGAGTAGCTTTTGAATTGATGTTTTGGTAAATTTTATCTTCTTCGATCAGCTTTATATGCAGTTTGGATAATTGGCTAACTAAATTCTTTAATTCATTTAAATGGCCTTTAACTTCTATGTTATCAACTCTCATTTGCTCGATTAGAGCTGCATACCATAAAACTTGTTCTTTTTTCTCCGAAGCTGAAACTGGAATGTTGGCAATTAAATAATCTGTAATTTTATTTAAGTCAAAGGCAAAAGTGCGCACCAAATCCTCAGATTTATACATGTGGATAATATATTCCGAAATATTTTGCCATTTAAGTTCTTCTGCCTTTATCATCCTTTTTTCTTGCAAAGGTATTGGTAGAAATTATTAGTGCAAATCAATTCTGTTATTAGAAATGATTTTACTCGCTTCATTTCAGATTTTAATCTATATTTTTGCACCTCGTTTCGCAAAACGCCTTATATGGATAGAATTAGAAATTTTTGCATCATTGCTCATATTGATCATGGTAAAAGCACATTGGCAGATCGCCTCTTGGAAACCACTCAAACTGTGGCAGATAGAGACATGCAATCGCAGTTGCTTGATAACATGGACTTGGAAAGGGAGAGAGGAATTACGATTAAGAGCCATGCCATTCAAATGGATTATTTGTATGAGAACGAAAAGTACACATTAAACTTGATCGATACTCCCGGCCATGTCGATTTTTCGTATGAAGTTTCCAGATCTATTTCGGCTTGCGAAGGAGCACTGCTAATTATAGATGCCTCACAAGGCATTGAAGCCCAAACCATATCTAATTTATACCTAGCGTTGGAGCACGATTTAGAAATAATTCCTGTACTTAATAAAATCGACTTACCCGGTGCAAACCCCGAAGAAGTAACTGACCAAATAGTAGATTTACTGGGTTGTGGCAGAGAAGACATAATTCATGCAAGCGGTAAAGAAGGCCTTGGCATTACTGATATTTTAGAAGCAATTGTGGAACGTGTTCCTGCTCCAAAAGGAGATGTAAATGCGCCTCTACAAGCCTTGATTTTTGACTCCGTATATAACTCATTTAGGGGTATTGAAGTCTATTTTAGAGTAATGCAAGGCAAAATTAGAAAAGGCGATAAGGTAAAATTCGTCAATACCGGCAAAGAATATAATGCAGATGAAATTGGAATTCTTAAACTAGAACAAGAAGCCCAACAAGAGATATCAGCTGGTAATGTGGGCTATTTAATTTCTGGAATCAAAGTAGCTAAAGAGGTAAAGGTGGGTGACACCATCACCCAAGTTGATAATCCTTGTGGGGAATCAATTCAGGGGTTTGAGGAAGTAAAGCCAATGGTATTTGCAGGAATATATCCTGTAGAAACAACTGATTACGAAGAGTTGAGAAACTCTATGGAAAAGTTGCAACTGAATGATGCTTCCTTAGTTTGGGAGCCTGAAACTTCAGTAGCACTTGGATTCGGTTTTAGGTGTGGTTTCTTAGGCATGTTACATATGGAAATTGTGCAAGAGCGCCTCGAACGAGAGTTTGATATGACCGTGATTACCACAGTTCCTTCAGTACAATTTCATGCAGTATATGGCGATGCCCGCCTGCCGGACGGGCAGGGTAGAAAGGTGGATATTAATTCTCCTGCTGAAATGCCAGATCCTGGTTCTATTGATTATATGGAAGAACCATTTATTTCTGCTCAAATAATTACAAAAGCAGAGTTTGTTGGGCCTGTAATTTCACTTTGTATGAATAAGCGTGGTGAAATTAAGAATCAGGTATATCTTACTTCCGATAGAGTTGAATTATCTTTTGAGCTACCTCTGGGAGAAATCGTATTTGACTTTTTTGATAAACTCAAAACCATCTCTAAAGGGTATGCTTCGTTAGACTATGAACTAATTGGGTTTAGAAGGTCAAATGTGATTAAACTGGACATTATGCTTAATGGCGATCCTGTGGATGCTTTATCAGCAGTGGTTCATCGAGATAAAGCTTATGAATGGGGTAAGCGACTATGTGAAAAATTAAAAGAACTAGTTCCTCGCCAGATGTTTGAGATTGCGATTCAGGCTTCGATAGGGCAAAAAATTATTGCGCGAGAAACCGTAAAAGCTATGCGTAAAAACGTGTTGGCCAAGTGTTATGGTGGTGATATTAGTAGAAAGAGAAAACTGCTTGAAAAGCAGAAGAAAGGTAAAAAGAGAATGCGACAGGTGGGTAATGTGGAAATTCCGCAAGAAGCATTTATGGCAGTATTGCAAATTGATTAAAATAAGACTAAAGACTAGAAGATATTAGACGCAAGATAGAAAAGGTGGGTAACCTTACTCAGTCTAGTGTCTAATAATTTAGCATCTGAAGTCTGATAAAAAATAAGGTATGGCAACAATTTTAGACGGAAGAAAAGTATCGAAAGAGATAGAAGAGGAAATAAAAACAGAAGTAAATACTTTTAGTAAAAATGGGCATCGCCCTCCACATTTAGTTGCTGTATTGGTTGGTGAAGATGGAGCTAGCAAAACCTATGTTACTGCAAAAATGAAAGCATGTGAGGAGGTAGGATTCAAATCTTCTATGATTCGTTATAAAGATACTGTTACAGAGGAAGAGATTCATGCTGAGGTGGATCGGTTGAATAATGATGATGGTGTAGATGGCTATATAGTGCAACTGCCTTTACCAGCACATGTTTCCGTTGAAAAAATAATTGACAGAATAGATACAGCCAAGGATGTAGATGGGTTTACCCCAGCAAATTTTGGCAAAATAGATCAGGAGCACCACAGTTTATTGCCAGCTACTCCAATGGGAATTATTGAATTACTTAATAGATATAAAATTGAAACCAAAGGCAAACATTGTGTAGTGGTGGGTAAAAGTCATATTGTAGGTATGCCCATGAGCATTTTATTGGCTGGGCCTGGAGATGCAACAGTTACTCTTTGTCATATTCATACTAAAAATTTAAAAGAACATACTCAAAAGGCAGATATTATTATTGTTGCTGTTGGTAAACCAGGATTAATTACAGGTGATATGGTGAAGGAAGGAGCTATTATTGTAGATGTAGGCACAACTCGCGTTCCAGATGGTTCCAAAAAGAGTGGCTTTGCATTAAAAGGCGATGTTGATTTTGCTTCTGTGGAACCAAAAGCTTCTTATATTACACCAGTACCAGGTGGAGTAGGCCCGATGACGATTGCTTCTCTGATTATGAATACCATGATTGCCTATAAAAAAAGGATGAATTTTTAAGGAAAGTAATGGAAAGCTATAAAGTAATGGAGACCTTTTACTCTATTCAGGGGGAAGGGTATCATACAGGCAAGTCAGCTTTTTTTATTCGTTTATCTGGCTGCGATATTGGTTGTTCGTGGTGCGATGTAAAGGAGTCGTGGGATACTGAAAATTCTAGCTTAAAATCAGTTGAAGAACTGGTGTCTGAGGCCGTATTATACAAAGCCCAAAGAGTTATTATTACGGGTGGAGAACCAACTATGTATGATTTACTACCCTTAACAAATGCGCTTAAAGCTGTTAATATCCAAACACATTTAGAAACTTCAGGAGTCTATAAAATTACTGGCAGTTGGGATTGGGTGTGCATATCGCCCAAAAAGTTTAAAGCCCCATTGGTATCAGAAATGCAAAAGGCAGATGAACTTAAAATTATAGTTGTCAATAAATCAGATTATAGTTGGGCGCAAGAGCATGCAGAAAATGTTGAGGCTAATTGTAAGTTGTTTTTACAGCCGGAATGGGATAAATCAAGTAATGCAATTGAGGGTATTGCCGAATATGTAAAGGATTTCCCAAATTGGAGAATATCTTTACAAACTCATAAATACATGAATATTAGATAATGCGCTATTTATTGATCTTGCTTTTGCCAATATTTTTAACTGGCTTTGCTAGCGCTCAATCATATACTTCTAAAAGTAAGAAAGCAATAAAACTTTATACAGAGGCTCGCACATTAATGGGAGCCAGATCGTTTGATAAAGCCTTTGATAAATTGCAGGCTGCCTTAGATAAAGACCCCAATTTTGCAGAAGCTTATTTAAAACTGGCAACCATTTATCGTATCCGATTTCAAGACAGCTTGCAAATGAATTGTTATTTAGAGGTAGTTACTCGGTACCCAACAACATCAAGGTTCGGGAGTGCTTGGTATTATTTAGGTTTGCACGATTTTGAACAAGGTTCTTATAAAGAGGCTTTGTCATATCTTAAAAAATACCAAAAATTAACATCCACCAAAGGTAAATATGCAAAAAAGGCCAAATTAATGATTGAAAACTGTGCCTTTGCCATTGCGTATAAAGTCAATGATTTTCAGTTCAACCCTCGTCCGTTACCACCCAATGTAAATCAATTTAAACAGCAATATTTTCCCGTGTTAACGGCAGATCAAAAGTCTTTGATTTATGTAAAGCGTGAGGAAAATGAGGAAATAATGTTGAGTAAACTGGATAGGAATGGAGATTGGGGAAGCCCAGTTTCAATTTCAGAAAATATAAATACTGAGTTTAATGAAGGCACTTGCTCCATCTCTGCTGATGGTAGAAAACTGGTTTTTACCTCTTGTATGGGGCGAAAAGGCTACGGAAGTTGCGATTTATATGTAAGTACTAAAGTGGGCGAAGAGTGGTCGATGCCTGAAAATATGGGAAGCACCATTAACTCTTCATCTTGGGATTCGCAGCCGAGCCTTAGTGCGGATGGAAGAACATTATATTTTGTGTCTAATAGGGGTGGAGGTTATGGTAGAAGAGATATATACGTTTCAACGTTAGCCGAAAATAATGAGTGGAGTAAACCACAAAATATTGGTACGGACATAAATACTCCATTTGACGATATTTCGCCATTTATTCATCCTAACGGGCAGCGGTTATACTTTGCAACCGATGGCAGGCTTGGATTTGGAGGTTACGATATTTATTTTTCTGAAAAGGATGATGCTCGTTGGTCAAAACCCACGAATTTTGGATACCCGATTAATACCCATAATGATGAAGTTTCCATGTATATTTCTTCAGACGGGAGCAAAGGCTATTATTCGCACGAAGAAAAGCAGGGCGAAAGCTTTACCAGTACTTTGTTCGAAATCGATATCCCTCCGGCCTTACAAATAGAACATAAGAGCACTTATGTGTTTGGTAAAGTGGTTGATAAAAGTACCAAGTTACCTTTGGTAGCTAGAATATCGTTAATTGACTTGGAAACTGAAACGGCCATAGAAATAGTTGATTCAGACTCTGTAAGTGGAGATTATTTAATTGTGCTTACCGAAGGCAAGGAGTATGGGCTTTTTGCCGAATCTCATGGCTATTTGTACAAGAGCAAGAACTTTAATTTAACGGAGTCGTTGCTTGAACCTGTTGAAGTTAATGTAGAGTTAGATCCGATTGAGGTTGGATCCAAAATAGTATTGAATAATATCTTTTTCGAGTTTAACAGTTTTGAGCTCACAAGCACTTCCAAAACAGAGTTATCTAAAATGATTGACCTCTTAAACAACACACCCATATCTAAAGTGCAAATAACCGGTTATACCGATAATGTAGGGAGTGATACCTATAATTTGGAGCTATCGAAACAACGAGCAAAATCCGTGTTTAATTATCTAATTGAAAACGGAGTTAATAAGTCAAAATTAGCTTTTGTGGGTAAGGGTGCTACTAATTTTATGGCAGACAACACCACGGAACCTAACCGCTCTCAAAACCGAAGAATAGAGTTTGAAATAGTGGAATAATCGTATTTTCTATAACTATTATTGGATGAAAAAAAATTTCCCCTGAAATGGGGGAGGTATTAATTGTATTTTAATAAGTAAATGGCCTAGTTTTAAGGGATGAAAAGTAATTTATGTTAAACCTAAACAAAAAAGCATGAAAAAAGTTTTACTATTCGGCTTGAGTTTACTCATGGCTACGGCCGTGTCGATTGCTCAAGACCGTACGGTATCCGGTAAGGTTACATCCTCAGACGATGGTTCGACTTTACCCGGAGTAAACGTTGTGGTAAAAGGAACCACACAGGGAGGAGTTACCGACTTTGAAGGTAACTACAAGATTACAGTACCTGAAGGAGGAAATACTTTAGTTTTTTCTTTTATTGGGTTAGAAAGCCAGGAAGTGGAAATAGGTTCACGCAGTGTTATTGATGTGCAGATGAACTCTGATGTACAGCAATTGTCTGAAGTAGTAGTTACTGCTTTGGGTATATCGAGGGAAAAGGCTTCGTTAGGTTACTCTGTGCAAGAAGTTTCTGGCGAAGATGTTCAAAAGACAAATGAGGTAAATATTGTTAATGCATTACAGGGTCAGGTAGCTGGGGTGCAGATTCAAGGTAGTGCTGGTGCACTAGGAGGGTCTTCAAGAATTACAATCAGGGGAGCTAACTCTTTGACAGGTGAAAACCAACCACTGTTTGTAGTTGACGGTGTTCCAATTGACAATAGAAATTTTGCTACCTCCTCACAACAAAGAGGTTTTGGAGGGGGATCTTATGATTATGGTAATTCAGCATCTGATATTAATCCCGCAGATATAGAATCAATGACTGTATTGAAGGGAGCTGCAGCTACTGCTATTTATGGTTCTCGAGGGAGCAATGGTGTAATTGTGATTACTACAAAAAAAGGGGCAAAAGACAAAGGAATAGGGATTGAAGTTAACTCTACTTTGACTTTTGATAATCCTTATGCGATGGTTGATCACCAGAGAGAATATGGTGGTGGAGCATCCTATCCTACCGCATCTGGATTTAATGAATTTACTCAAGATGGAACGAGCTATCTTGCACCAGCATACGGTAAGGATGGCTCTTGGGGGCCCAAATACGACCCAGATGTAAATGTAAGACATTGGGATTCTTGGGATCCGAATTCGGCTAATTATAAAGAGGTGCGCCCTTGGGTTGCACCAGAAAATGATTATAAAAGTTTTTTTGAGACAGGTGTTACTCGCAATAATTCAATCTCACTATCAAAAGCAAATGATACTGGCTCTTTTCGATTAGGATTTACTAATATAGATCAGGATGGAACATTACCTAATTCCAATTTAAAAAGAAATACGATTACTTTTTCAGCCACACAAAACTTGTCTGATAAATTAACGGCAAGTTTTTCAGGTTCTTATGTAAATGCTAGTACTACTGGTAGAAATGTTACAGGTTACGATAATAAAAACCCTATGCAAGCCTTTTTACAGTGGTATCAAGTTCAATTAGATACGGATAGATTGAAGGATTATACACTAGCTGATGGAAGGCAGCAAACATGGAATGCCATAGGTATTACAAAAGACGGAGCAGGAGAACTAATTGACTACAATCATGCTCCGAATTACTTTGATAATCCATACTGGGTAAGAGAGAGAAACCTTCAGGAAGATGTACGAAACAGGTTTTTTGGAAACGTGGATCTCAATTATAAAATTACAGATCACATTTCTATTGGAGGTAAAATAATGAGAGATGGCTATTCTTCTCAGGCTTTTGAAGGAATTGCACCTGGTGGTGTTGATCAATCAGAATATAGTGAAGTAACACGGCATTTTTCAGAAATGAATTACGATGCCAGAATATCATATAACAAAACAGTTAATGACATATCGATAAGTGCAACTTTGGGTGGAAACAGGATGAAGCAAAGTTATAACAGTATTCGCAATGGGACAGTAGGAGGATTAGCTTTAGCTGGTTTCTTTAATACAAGTAATTCAATTCAGGCACCTAACCTGAGCACTTATGAATCGGAAAAAGCGATTAATTCAATTTACTTTATTGGTTCATTCGGATATAAAAATTTTCTCTATTTAGATGTCTTAGCAAGAAACGATTGGTCTTCAGCACTCAGCAAAGAGGATCGTTCTTTCTTATACCCTGCTGTTACTGCTAGTTTTGTTTTTTCTGAAGTAGTAGATGCTTCATGGTTGTCTCTTGGTAAAATAAGAGTTGGTTATGGTCAAGCAGGTAATGATACTGGACCTTATCAATTAGATGATGTGTTTGATCCAATTAATCCAAACTTTGGAACAAGCTCACGTTACTCTGTTCCTGATACAAGAAATAATCCTGACTTAGTAAACGAGTTAACAACTGAAATAGAGTTTGGGATAGAAGCTAGATTTTTGGATAGTAGAGTAGGGTTTGATTTTACATATTACGATCGAACTACTGATGATCAAATTATGTCGGTAGCTTCTTCTGCTACCACAGGATATAGGGCAAAATGGGTAAATGCAGGATCAATGCGAAACAGTGGAATTGAACTGATGCTAGATGCACTCGTTTTAGACTTGAGTGGTTTTCAATGGAATGTTGCTCTAAATTTGGCTACTTATAATAATGAAGTGGTTTCTTTGGCTGAAGGAGTTGATGAAATTACTATGGGAGGTACTTGGGCAGCTGATTTGAGAATTGTTAAAGGAGAGTCATATATGGGACTTTATGGACAAGATTGGAAAAGACACGAAAACGGGCAACCTCTTGTAGATGAAAACGGATACCCTGTAGCTGCAGATGATAGAACGTATCTTGGTTCAGCTATAGCAGATTTTACCGGAGGTCTAAGAAATACATTTTCTTGGAAAGGGATTTCGTTAAGTGCACTTTTTGATTTTCAAGGAGGAGGAATTATTCATTCCACTTCTTTACAGTGGGCTAATTATTCTGGTATGACTCCGGAAACAGTGAGACAGGGTGGAGTTGACATACGAGCAGAAGGTTATTTGTTTGAGGGTGTATTTGACGATGGATCTGCAAATACAATAAGGATACCGGCACAAGATTATTTTCAAGGGTATTGGAATATTGCAAGTCCTAATGTATATGATGCTAGCTTTATAAAATTCAGAGAAGCTTCATTGGCCTATGCTCTTCCTAACAAACTAATCGAAAATTGGCCAATCAGAGATATTAGAGTATCTTTCTTTGGAAGGAATTTAGCCATACTAAGTAGCAACCTTCCGTATTTAGACCCTCAGGCTGTTACAGGAACAGGTAACAGGCAAGGATTAGAAAATGCACAAGTACCTTCAACAAGGTCTTGGGGATTTAATATTGGATTTAAATTATGATCATTTTAACTAAAAATCATGAAATTATTAAATAAATATAAACTTATTGGAGTAATTACCTTTTTAGTGTTTTTCTCTTCATGTGAAAGAGATTTTGACGAGCTAAATACAGATCCAAATTCTCCTGTAGCAGTTCCACCAGAAAATTTGCTCACAAATGCATTGTTTAATTTGACATACTCTTACTGGGATAGAGATTTGAATTTTGAATTTGGTGAACTAATGGTTCAGCATATGGCTCAAAATGAGTACACGGAGGAACAAAATTATAGTTTTGCACAAGCTAATTTTGATTTTAGGTGGGGTAATTTATATGCAGGTTGGGATGCAACTTCTGCCCCCCAGGGAGGTATGTATGACTTAGTGGCAGCGAGGCATATGATAGAGATTGATGAATCTATGCCAACTGCTATTAAAGCTAATAAATTGGCAGTAATCGATATTTTCCTTTCGTTTAGTTTTCAAATGGTTACTGATTTATGGGGAAATGTTCCTTACTCTCAGGCTTTTAAGCCTTCTGAGTATCCAGCACCTGTATACGATAATCAAGCTGATATATATACTGGAATGATTACTACGGTTACTGATGCGGTAAATTCTATTAATGTTTCTGCTGAAGGTTTTACATCTGGAGATATTCTTTTTGATGGTAATATGGCAGCTTGGAAAAGTTTTGGTAATGCATTATTATTAAGAATGGGGATGAGGATTTCAGAAGCCAATAGTGCTTTGGCGCAAAGTACAGTAAGTGCAGCACTAGGAGCTTCTTTGCCTGCTGCGGATGTCATGTTTATTTTTGATGGAGCAAATCAGGATTTAGCAAACCCGTTCTATCAAGATAGAATAATAAGTACTAGAGATGATTTTCGTATTTCAGAAATACTTGTTAATCAAATGCTTGCTAATAATGATCCAAGATTAGTTATGTATGCTGATCCAGCACCAGGAGGAACTGAAATTATAGGTATGCCTTACGGATTAAATGATGGAGGGGCATTTGCCCTTAAAAATAGTACTTCAGACATACATGAAAATATTGAAAATGACCCAACTGCCCCAGCCTATTTAATTACTAGGTCTGAAATTGAATTTTTTAGAGCAGAGGCAATAGCAAGAGGATGGGTTTCAGGTAGTGCTCAAGCCGCTTATGAAGCTGCTATTACTGCCTCAATGAACCAATGGGGTGTTAATCCAGCGGATATTGCAACATATCTTGCAGAGCCTGGTGTTGCATATAACACCAATAATTTAACAACACAATTAGAATCTATAGCTGAACAAAAATGGGTTGCTTTGTATTCTAATGGTGTTGAGGCTTATTCAGAATGGAGAAGATTAGATTTTCCAGTATTATCTCCAGGTTCAGGAGCTTTTGAATCTTCTATTCCTGTAAGAATGCTATATCCTGTAACAGAAGATGGTACTAATGGAGAAAGCTTGGCAGCTGCAGGAGCAAATACACTTTTTAATGCTGTATGGTGGGATAAATAGCAAGTATTAACCTACGCTATTGCAGCGATATAGTATGATTTGAAAGGGTTAGCATAATTTTGCTGACCCTTTTTTATAGGTTTAATAAGTCAAAATTAGCTTTTGTGGGTAAGGGTGCTACTAATTTTATTGCAGACAACACCACGGAATCTAACCGCTCTCAAAACCGAAGAATAGAGTTTGAGATAGTGGAATAGTTTGTTGTGATCGTGTTTAGGTAATTTCCTCCAACCTCTTTGGCCTCCACCTATCAACCCATTTTTGGTAATCACCATCAAAGCCCACTTTTTCTTGTAGCTCTCTGGTAATTTTAAGCAACTGTTGAATTTCTACATCTGGATGAATCTCACATGTATCTAAATCTGTAACAATCGACTCTAAGCTGGTAACAACACCATCCTCAATTTTTCGGAAATAATTAGAGTAATTTTCTTCCATCGGATCATGCAGTTTTAAGTCACTAAAGTGACCTTCCAGAATTTTACCGGTAATCTCTCGTCCATGCTTTTTAGAATCTAAAATATTGCCTTTGCCGGTAACCACATTGCCAATAGCAAACACGTTATCAAAGCCTTCTATTTTATGGCCAAATTCTCCATAAGTTTTTAGATAATCTCCTTTGTACGGTATGCTAGGTAATGTTTCAGGTAAACTACCAATAGATGAAATGACTAATTTTGTATCAAATTTGCATATTTCAGGTGCTTCTTTAAAATCTATATGTTGCACTTTTTCAAACGTCATTCCCACAAGATGTCCATTTTTTTCTTCAAAAGCTTTAGGAACACAGCGTTCTTCAAAATCAAATAAATATTTGCTTTGGTAGTTTAAAAGCAGTTTCTCTGTAACTCGTTGAGCTTTTTCTATATCAGCCGGAGAATCTCCTTTACGAGGATAAAGAGGCATATCTTTCACCCTTTTTCTATAGAAAAGAGTACACCCTTTAATGCCTAAATCTTCTAGCGAAGTATTATTATCGTCTAAAATTTTAGCTACCCCTTTTTTCTCAAAAGTAAACAAGTCGATAAAAATACCTTTTTTATCATTTAATGCTTTTTGGGCAATTTCAATCATAACCATTTTTACCACATCAATAGATGCAAGACCACCACCAATTACACAGGTACCATCTGGTAAATCATACTGAATACCCTTATAGTTAGCTTCGTGTCGGTGATTGTACCAATGAAGGAGATCATTTTGATAAATTAAACCTTTATTTCTTAGTTTTTCAATTCCTTCAATGGGTAGCTTACGGTCGAGCCAAGCACCAATGGCAATAATAACCGCAGAAAACCCCCATTCATTGGCTAGTTGGTCGAGTGTAATGTCTCTGCCTAATCTAACACCCGGAACAAATCGAACATTGGGGTGACTAAGCCGCTCGTCTATTTTTTTTTCTTCCTTATCTCTTAAACCCACATGCCATTTAGGTAGGCCATCTTCAATTTTTCCATAAGGCAAATTCTTTTGATCAAAAACAACTACTCTAAATCCTTTTTCAGCTAAAATAAAAGCAGCTTCCGAGCCTGCAACCGATCCG
>JAMOMJ010000395.1 GCA_027067135.1 Cyclobacteriaceae bacterium | reverse complement strand
TTTTACCTGGAATTACCCACTGGCAACACCCTTCTTTTCATGCGTATTTCCCTGGCAATAGTAGCAAGCCTTCCGTATTAGCAGAAATGCTTACGGCTACCCTTGGGGTTCAGGCTATGATTTGGAACACTTCGCCTTCAGCAGCAGAGCTAGAAGAGCAAATTATGGAGTGGCTTAAAGCTATGATGGCTTTGCCTAAAGATTGGGCAGGTAGCATTCAAAATGGAGCTTCCGATTCAACCCTTAATGCTATTTTAACAGCCCGTGAAAAAATTAGTGGATTTAAAACGAACCAAGAGGGCATAAAGAATAATAAGCTAAGAGTGTATTGTTCCGAGCAAGCACATTCTTCGGTAGATAAAGCCATGGCAATTGCGGGATTAGGTAAGGATAACCTAGTTAAAATTTCCATTGATGAGTCATTTTCTTTGAAATCAGAAGAGCTAGCACTTGCTATTAAACAAGATGTAAAAAATGGATTTACACCATTAATGGTAGTTGCCGCCATTGGCACTACTGGCACAACGGCCATCGATCCGTTGGAGAAAATAGCCACAATTACCCAAACCCATAAATTATGGCTACATGTTGATGCCGCCCTGGCTGGAACGGCTCTTATTTTACCAGAAATGCGATGGATGGTAAAAGGGTTGAAACAGGCAGACTCAATAGTGCTTAACCCACACAAATGGATGTTTACCAATTTTGATGCTTCGGTATATTTTGTAAAAGACAAAGGGGCACTTATCAATACCTTTTCTGAATCTCCTGAGTATTTAAAAACAAAAGAGGATAGCCAGGTTACTAATTACCGTGATTGGGGTGTGCCCTTAGGCAGAAGATTTAGAGCACTTAAGCTATGGTTTGTGATCCGAAGTTTTGGTGTAGAAAAATTGCAAACAAAAATCAGGCTTCACCTCCAACTTAGTCAAAGTTTTAAGGAGTGGATTGAGGCATCTTCGCAATTTGAATTAATGGCTCCTGTAGATTTGAATACCATTTGCTTTCGATATGCTGATTCAAAAAAATCTAAGGAAGAAATAAATACAATAAGTGAGCAGCTTTTAGAGCAAATTAATAACTCGGGTAAAGCTTACTTAACGCATACTAAATTAAATGATTGGTTTACTTTACGTATGGTCATTGGGCAAACGAATGTAGCGCAGAAACATATTGAACAACTAAAAAACTTAATTGCTAGCTTTATCGCTGAGATCGTATCTTAATATGCGCCCTATTAAGCTCTTATATATCGCCCTCGTTTATTTATTGCTTGTTGCATCATCATTGTCAATGGCTCAAAGTAACAAAGGCGTTATTAGCCATGATAGCATAATGGCTATCAACAAGGAGGCATTTACCGAAATTTTTAGTGATCTTCAAAAGGCAGATAGCTTAGCTGATTTGGCTTATAATATTGCGCTTTATCAAAATGACTCTGTAGCCATTGCAAGAGCAGTTTCTGTAAAAGGAAGTGTTAATTGGGGCTATGCAAAGTATAACTTATCCCTTAAATGGTATTTTAATTCGCTCGCTCGATATGAAGCATTGCACGATACAGTGGGAATAATAAATAGCTTTAATAATATAGCCGAGGTTTATAAAAAGCTGCAGTACCACGAAAATTCGCTACGCTATTTGCATAGGGCGAAGCGATTAATTAATGCCTATTCTAAAGTTGATAACACCGTCTTAAATAATTTAAATATTGCGCAGGTATTTATAAATACCCATAAAAATGACTCAGCCAAGTTCTATCTTGATTTAGCTAAGAATTTACCTGAAAAAGAAGTTAGTATTAAAATGACTTCATTTATGAATTATTTATATGCCAAGCTTAAAAAGAACCAAGAACAATATGATGAAGCCATAGTTTACATAGAACAGAGCATCCATTTTGCTGGTTTGATAAACAACGTAGTTCGCTTAGCTGATGCGTTTTTATTATTAGGAGAATTAAAAGTTGCTATAGCTGATGTTGAAGAAGCTAAATTAGAGTTTAATAAAGCCCTTGAAATTGGCAAAAAACACGGCTACGAGCATATAGAATTAGAAGTATATAAAAATCTTTATAAAATAGCGATAAATCAAGATGATACTTCAAAGGCATTTGAATATTTACTCCATTATTCTGAAATAAAAGACAATATTTACAACCTGTCTGTATCGCGACAAGCGGCTGAATTTGAAACGGTATATCAGTTAGAAAAAATGGAGAAAGAAAACTCCTTACTTCAGCAAAAACAAGATAATAGCAGTAATATTATTAAATATCAGGTAGCCTTTATTATGGCAGCCATAATGGCTTTATTAATAGCAGTTTACTTTTTGCTCCTTGTAAATAAGCAACGAAAATCATTAAAAGTGGCTATTGCCGAACTTGAAGTAAAAAGCAGATTGGTGGAAGCTCAAAAACACAAGCTTGAAAAACAATCGAACACTACAGATGTACTTAATAAAGAACTAACCCTTCTTAATAAAAACCTTGACACCAGAGCTCAGGAGATTGCCAGAGAAATGGAAGTGAAGAATAAGAAAATGAATAAATACGCATTTATGAATGCGCATAAACTTCGAGCTCCTATAGCAAGTATTCTTGGTTTAATTAATCTTTTTGGAAAAGATATTAGCACGCAAGATGAAAAAACCATGATAAAAATGCTTAAAGAATCTGCTCATAATTTAGATAATGTAGTGCACGAAATAAAAGACGTAATAGATGAATAATAATAATTCACTGCTTGCCCCCCTTCATTTTTTTCATGGGCTATACCGAGTTCTAATAAATTCTGTATAACGGAAGTTGTTTATTGATGTCTAAATTATTGGTGCTTCGTTTAGAGAACCACTACATTTGCCAAAATTTTAATACCGATTAATTATGCAACGAGACGAAGCTATATTTAACCTCATTGGTCAAGAAAAAGAAAGACAGCAAAAAGGACTAGAACTGATTGCCTCTGAGAATTTTACCTCTCCACAAGTGATGGAAGCGATGGGCAGTGTTTTAACCAATAAATATGCTGAAGGCTTACCAAAAAGACGGTATTATGGTGGTTGTGAAATAGTTGATGAGGTAGAACAATTAGCCATTGACCGTGTTAAAGAATTATACGGTGCTTCTTGGGCCAATGTGCAACCACATTCGGGTGCACAGGCCAATGCAGCAGTAATGCTGGGAGTACTGGAAGCAGGAGATAAAATTTTAGGTTTTGACCTTTCCCATGGTGGTCATTTAACACACGGTTCGCCTGTTAATTTCTCGGGCAAATTATATAATACTTCTTTTTATGGAGTAGAAGAATCTACTGGGTTAATAGATTGGGACAAACTAAGAGAAACAGCTCGCAAAGAGAAACCAAAATTAATTATTTGCGGAGCATCGGCTTATAGCCGAGATTGGAACTACGAACATATTCGCGAAACTGCAGATGAAGTTGGTGCCTTAGTCTTAGCCGATATCTCACATCCATCCGGGCTCATTGCCAGAGGTTTATTAAATGATCCATTAGAGCATTGCCATATTATCACGACTACTACACATAAAACATTACGTGGCCCTAGAGGAGGCATGATTATGTTGGGTGAAAATTTCGAAAACCCTTGGGGCAAAACCACCTTGAAAGGAGTAGTTAAAAAAATGTCAGCTATTTTAGATGGAGCCGTTTTTCCTGGCACACAAGGAGGCCCATTAGAGCATGTAATTGCCGCTAAGGCTATTGCTTTTAAAGAAGCTTTATCGGATGAATACTTAGAATATGTAATTCAGGTTCAAAAAAATGCACACACCTTAGCCGAAGCATTCAATGGCAATGGTTATAATCTAATATCTGGCGGTACAGATAACCATATGATGCTTATCGACCTTAGAAATAAAGACGTAACGGGCAAGCAAGTGGAGAATGCTTTGACAAAAGCAGACATCACCATCAACAAAAACATGGTGCCCTTTGATACTCAATCTCCTTTTGTTACTTCAGGAATTAGAATTGGTACTGCAGCGGTTACTACACGTGGTTTGCTCGAAGCCGATATGATTAACATAGCTAGTTTTATTGATAAGGTTATTACCAATATTGATAATGATGGAGCCTTGGAAGAAGTTAAATTTGAAGTGAACGAATGGATGAAAGGTTTTCCATTATACGCTAGCGCCCAACCTGTTTTATAATAAACCAAATGGCGTTAGATCAAATAGAAGTGTTCGATGATAATGATGGTGAAAAGGAAATGACCTTTCTGGATCACCTCGAAGAATTGCGTTGGCATTTAATTCGGGCTGTATCTTCTATTTTAATTTTGGCGATTATTGTATTCCTTTCGAAAGATTTTGTTTGGCATAATGTTATTCTAGCTCCATCTAGACTGGATTTCTGGACTTACAGAATGATGTGCGAGGCAGGAGAGTATTTTAATTCGCCAGCACTTTGCATTCAAGATTTGCCTTTTATTATTCAGAACCGAAAAATGACAGGGCAGTTTACCATGCATATCACTTCTTCGGCTTTGATTGGCTTGCTGGTTGCATTTCCCTACGTATTTTGGGAGATATGGCGATTTATTAAACCAGGCCTTAGAATTGAAGAGCGAAAGCACTCAAGAGGAGCTGTATTTTTTGTAAGCCTTTTATTTACATTAGGCGTGCTATTCGGCTATTTTATCATTTCTCCTTTGTCAGTTAACTTTTTAGCACATTACTCAGTAGATGGTTCTATTGCCAATGAATTTGAACTTTCTAATTATGTATCAACCATTTCTATGATTGTACTGGCAAGTGCCACCTTATTTCAGTTACCAATGGTAGTGTATTTTTTATCGAAAGCGGGTCTTATTACGCCACATATAATGAAGCATTATAGAAAGCATGCAATCGTGGTAATTCTAATATTAGGAGCTTTACTTACACCTCCAGACCCCATGAGTCAGATACTTATTGCCCTACCGTTGTTTGGTCTTTACCAAATAAGTATATTTATATCAGCAGGGGTTCTTCGTAAGAAAAAGAAGGAAGAACTTGATTACGAATAAACGATTTCTATTATGAGCTTACATGTAGCCATTGGTGGCGACCACGCAGGGTACGATTTAAAAAAAGTAATTGTTGAGTTATTAGAGAAACGAGGCTATACCGTAAAAGACTTTGGCCCTCACTCTGGTGATTCTGTAGATTACCCTGATTTTGTCCACCCCGTAGCCACGGGAGTTCACTCAGGCCAATACGATTTAGGTGTAGTAATTTGTGGGAGTGGCAATGGTGTTTGTATGACGGCCAATAAACATGCAGACATTAGAGCAGCACTTTGCTGGCAACCAGAACTTGCTTCTTTAGCCCGCCAACATAATAATGCCAATGTACTTTGCATGCCTGCACGTTATATTTCTGAAGAAGATGGAATTGCTATTACCAATGCATTTTTTGATGCTGAATTTGAAGGTGGCCGACACCAACGTAGGGTGGATAAGATTAATTTGTAGTAAGGATGCCATTATCTTTTTTTATTATCCCACAGATGCCGCTGATTTATGCAGAAAGGAATTAGCGATAATTTTCACCAACAAGAAATTCACCGCCATTATTGATTGTTGGTCAAAAGGTTCACAACGGTGAGAGTGTTATTATTTATACTAGTGTTAAGTCAAGCATACTTTAGCCGAACCAAACTTTGATCTTTTTGCTCTATACTTCTTTAAAAAATGCTTCCGTAGCTATGGCTAGGGGCATATTTTTCGCATCGCCTAGCTCAAAAATATCTACAGCTTATACGACACAGTACACTTGACTTAACACTAGTTCTTATTAAAATTTTTCTTCTTTAATATTTTTGGTGGTTTTTCCCTTCTAAAAACGGGGTTGCTGAATACTTATAACCTGAGTTCGGGATAAGGAATGCTGTCAGCTTTAATCGAAACTTTCATAAACAACTTATTTTTGTAGGATTAACGGGTTAATTCTTGCCTGCCAGGCACGGCAAGAAAATATAAGGAGGTTTAGGGAGGTTTCAATAAAGCCCAAAGGGAAAATATCTAGCAGGCAATCTTTTGAATAACCCCGAAATCTCGGGGGAAATAATCCATTATATCTTTGCTTTTTATATTAAAAGCTCACCTACTATTTTATTTTCTGGCAACTATTCCTTATCCCGAACTCAGGTTAATAAGGAAAATTTGCGTTATTAGGTGATTAGTGTAAAGAATCTTTAAAAGTCGAATTATTTGGATTATAAGTCCAGTCAAACGGCTTGGCTCTTGTAAGATTATAAGTTTTGATGTATTCCATTAGTTGATCAATTAGTTGCTGTTTGGAGTGCC
>JAMOMJ010000394.1 GCA_027067135.1 Cyclobacteriaceae bacterium | reverse complement strand
AGTTCTCTTTAAAAACAACCGAGGATATAACAGCTAATGTGAAGTTTAAACAGATACAAGATGAATATCAAAAATTGATTATCAACACTAATTTAAACTAGAGCCAAAACTTTATACAAATCCGTTAATGGCAGGCATATTTACAATAATGATAAACAAATGACCTGATACTACTCAAATAATTTTTGAGATATACTTTCTTCAACCTTTTCATTGCCTTTAATAATGATAGCATTTACTTTCAGCGGCTTAGTTACTTCAACAGGCACTAAGTACTGCAAAGATTGTTGAGTAGGTTCGGTTCCATCCAACGTATAGTAAATGGAAACATCATTATAATCGGTAAATAACATAAGTTCTCCTTTCTTATCCTGCTCACTCTTTGTTTCAAACCGAATATCTACAACGGTTGAGCCCCTTGAATAGTTTACTCCCATTACATCATACCTTTTCCACCGATCTTCCATTTTTCTCCTAAAGTTTTTATAGTTCTTATTTTCAGGAACTGACCACACAACTTCGGCCAATGCGCTCATTCTGGATGAAGACATGTATTCAACATGTTTATAATCAGGTATGTACTCTGTCCATACACAGGCCTGTGCACCAAGAATATGCTTTTGTTCTTCTTTTGTTAGTTCAACAGGCATTGGCTCGTAGGAGTACACACGGTTGAGCGATGTAAACCTGCTACCCATAGCTTTAGGCTCGGTTTTTAGATTGCCTTGTGCAAAATCCAAATATAAATATGGGCGTGGGGTCATAATAACATCATGCTGCATTTTGGCCGCTTCAATGCCTCCTTCGGTACCTCGCCAGGACATAAGTGTTGCTTCAGGAGCTATCCCTCCTTCCAGTATTTCTTCCCATCCAATAATACGTTTATCCTTACCCAAAACAAATTGTTCTACATTGCGAATAAACCAGCTTTGCAACTCATTTTCAGTGGCTAACCGGTGCTCTTTCATCCTTTTCTGACATTTGTTGCAAACTTTCCATTTTGTTTTTACTGCTTCATCTCCTCCTATATGCACATATTGCGATGGAAACAGCTCCATAACTTCTGATAACACATTTTTTACAAATACCAGAGAGCTATCATTGCCTACACATAAAATATCTTTGGGAGGCCAATACCCTCCGGGAATTACCCTGTAGGTTTCGTTATCGCAAGCATATTGTGGATACGAAGCAAGCACTGCCACCATGTGACCGGGCATATCTATTTCCGGAATTACTTCAATAAACCTGTCAGCCGCATAGGCAACAACTTCTTTAATTTCTTCTTGCGTATAAAAGCCACCATAAGCGGCTTCTTCTCCTTCTTTGGCAAAGGGGCGTTTATTCCATGTTTCTGTACGTTTTACCCGCCAGGCTCCAATTTCGGTAAGTTTAGGGTATTTTTTTATTTCAATCCTCCAGCCCTGATCATCTGTTAAATGCCAATGAAATACATTAATTTTATTCATTGCCAGTAAATCAAGGTACTGCTTTATTTCTTGCACAGAAAAGAAATGCCTTGATACATCCAAGTGCATTCCTCTGTAGGTAAAGCGTGGTTTATCTACTATTAGTACTGCTGGTATTTGCCAGCCTGTTTTCTGAACAGTATTTGCCTCTACTTCGGGCGGCAATAATTGGAGCAGAGATTGAACACCATAAAACAGCCCGCTGGGCTTAAATGCCTTTACCAACACCTTGTCTTCTTCAACCTCCAAAATATACCCTTCCTGTCCTAATGAATCTAACTTATCATCAATTTTAAAAAAGAAGCCAGACTCGCCTTTAGGGCTGTTTTCTGTTGTAAAATTAAGCCCGGTGGATTTGCTCATTTTGTTAATAAAGTGTTGGGTTATAGTTTGCACCGGCTGGCTTGAGTTGTTCAAATAGATAATATTTTTTTGCTGCAAAGTAAAATACCCTTCGAAACTCTCTGTAATTAAAGGTTCCGGTATAATGCCTGTTTCATTATTATTTATTTTCGAGCAGCTCAAAAGACTTAGCCCTGTTATGATTATACCTGCTATAAGCCATTTTGCTACGGAAGTATATTTAGTAATGTGCAATATCATTTTATGTGGATTTTTATTTTAGGGTAACACTTAAATTTAGTTTCATCTCCAATCCATTTATCCTGTATAAAAAGCTTAACTTCTTTATTATTAAAAGAGAATTCTGCTTTTTTAGGATTCTAAGTTAATCCTTTCGTTATAATTTTTATTACCCTGAGTTTGACCAATCTTAACCAGCACAGTTAATAAAAAAATATTTATAAACCTGAGTTCGACCTAAGGAATGCTGTACGCAAGGTGGAAAAAACAACATAATAGAGTTGACAAGACACTAATAAGCCGGCAA
The DNA here is from genome assembly GCA_027067135.1 of Cyclobacteriaceae bacterium. Classification (GTDB taxonomy): domain Bacteria; phylum Bacteroidota; class Bacteroidia; order Cytophagales; family Cyclobacteriaceae; genus JAKISE01. The sequence continues at coordinate 3,971 of JAMOMJ010000394.1, read as the reverse complement.
CAGCAACAACTTAGGTGCTGCCGGCTTTATTAAACTATTCTATTAATAATTTGCTCGTACTACTAAGCCCTTCAGCCGATAAATAAAGTAGGTAAATGCCTTTTTTAAGCCGGTTGCCATTGCTATCGGTTGCCTGCCAAATCAATACATGCTCACCTGCATCTTGTTGACCTGTAAATAGCTCTACCACTTTGACTCCTAATAAATCATATACGGCTAGCTCTACCTGACCCGACTGTGTAAGTACGTATTGAATAGTTGTAGTTGAAGAAAATGGATTTGGATAAATAGCTAAAGAGCCATTTTCTTCTCCATCCAATGTTTGCTCTGTTAACAAATCGTCTTGCGAGTTACCGGTTCTGGCATTTGTTGTATAATACTCATAGGCTCCAATATCCCAAGTAGCATTTTGTGGACGTATTGTGCCATTTGCATCTATGTCAATCGGTTCACCATAGGTTGCTGCATACAAAGCGTATGCTCCATGCAATATACCTGCGTCTATCGCTGGCGAACTGCTTTGCAACATAAAATCATTTGTTGCAACACTCACCACCAACGGGTCTGCCTCAACAGGTGCATTCAACTCCTGCCCATACGTACCTTGTAACACTGAAACCGGCACTCCTGCCCCAGTACCAAAATCAATACTTGCTTGCTCATAGAAATTATAATCTAACGTAGTTTGCCCACTTACTGTTGAGTTGGCTACCCGTACATCCAAATCTGTGGATAACACCTTGCCAAATAACAAGTTGTTATTTACCTCATAAGGACCTCCACTTACTAAGTGTAACCCTGTGCTATAATTATACATCGTGTTGTTTACAATACCTCCATCAGACCCTTGCAGCCTAATAGCTGTTGGGCTGTCCCAAATAGTATTGCCTATCACCCATGTGTTTACCGAAGTATTACTACTAACTCCAATAACTGCATCATGAACCCGATTATTTACAAACCAAACATTTACAGCTCCATTCCCTATGCCCGTAGCCTCTCCTGCTCCTGAATCAGATGCCTCATAATTGTACATTAAGTTGCCTGATACTACTACATCCTCAGACTCGCGAACTGATACCGCCAATTGACGATTGTCATTTAGCTCGTTGCCACTTATATAAACATTGCTTGCTCGTTCAATATCTGCTACATTCGCCTGACCAACACGGATACCTTCTCCTCCCATGTGATGAATATGGTTATTCAACACCCACACTCGATCTACATTGGCAAAAATACCTACTCCATTATATTCATTTTTACCTGCACTTTCCAAATGGGCTCCTCTCGAATATATAACATTTTTGGATACCACAATATCATGAAATAAATTACCTGATGAACCATAAATACTTAATGCTGTATTATATCCACTGAAAATTACCCCAGTGCCATATATCTCATTGTCTCTAAACGATACGTGGTGGGCTGCACTTAAATTATGTGGACGAATACTTACCTTGGCATTTGCACTAAAAACCAGGTTCTCTATAATCACATAACCCCCCTTTATTATCATTTCTCCTGTAATCTCACCTCGTACTGTGCTACTTTCTCCCCTAATCCATACAGGATTAGCTGCTGTTCCATTAGCTGTAAATATAATTTGACTTCCTCCTGTATAGGGCCCTCCGTGTATCTCTACATAAGAGCCTGCTGCATACGTAATCTCTGGAATGCTTGTTCGTGGTCTGTCGGGAGTGCCATACGTATTGAACGAATTAGTTGCATTCGAATGGGTGTTATCTATGTAATAATAATTAACCGTTTCGGTTGAAGGCCAGCCTGAAGGCCATGTCGGAGTTGACTCATCTAACCCAAAATCGGGTGCAGGAATACCTACTAACCCAGGTAAAGTTCCTCCTCCACCTTGTTCGATAAATGTAGCTGTTATCGTTTTGTTCGAATCCATAATCAGGCTAGCTACACTCGTGGTGTCTGTCAAATCTCCGCTCCAACCAGCAAACTGCCAGCCTGCTGATCCTATGCCTGTTACAGTAACTGTATCACCTTCGTTATAAACGCCTCCTGAGGGGCTTAATGCTATAATGCCTACACCTGCAGTATCGGTAGTAAGTGTGTATTGAGTGGGTGTATTGCTTCCCAAGTATTCATACGCCCCAATATCCGGTTTAGTACCTGCATACTTTATGGCTACGCCCTGCCCACTACTCCAGGTTAATGGCCTGTCCAAGATAATCGTATTGTTAATGTAATCTACAGATATAATAGCTGCCTGTTCCAATTGTCCGATCAATTGAATTGTGTCTCCTTCAACAATACCAAAACCATCCATAAACCATTTTGCATCATTTATTGCCATGGTTATACCTGAGCCTATACTTACAGTGTTTGCCAAAGCAGAACCCGCATTTATCATAGGGCTTGTAGGTTGCAAACTGTAATCGCGAGTAGCAATGTTTACAAATTGAGGATTATCTTGTAAATTATTGGAGTAAACACTCGACATATTGGTCTCCCACCACGATAATGATTGAAATCCATCTGCATAAACCCCCGAGAAACGAGAGCCATACGCTACTGTGTAAATATCATCTACCTGTGAGCCAAAAATATTGTTATTATCAAAAGTTACACCATCTGTTCTGCCTACCAACAGTTGCACTAATTGACCATCCAAGAGGCCATACCAATTGGGCCAACGAGTATCATTTTCTATTAAAACATTATTATAGAGTAAATTATTTTTAAATTTTTGATCTCCAAAATTAAATCCTGAAGCTTCTGATATTCTTATTCCTCCTAATTTATTATCGTGAAATACATTATTATAAACTCTATTTCCGTAGTTATATTCTGCTTCTCCTCCGTACAGAGTCATATCCAGGCCTGTACCTACACAATCGTAGAAAATATTATTTCGAATAATGCCATATTGACCCGCATATTGAATACCTGCATAAGGAGATGCATTCCCTGAAGACGGAGTAAATGCAAACACATTGTTTTCGACCACATTATACTTGGCTGCATCTACAATATTTAGTTTGGGAAAATTTGCATTGCCAAACCCTGCATTGTCACAATCGTAAACCTCTCCAATTTTTTGGAGTCCATTGTAAAAATAGTTATTTCGAATTACGTTATAGTTGCTACATTTAAATGTCCACAATACATGAAAGCCTTCTGTCATGTTGTTGCCCTCTACAAGGTTGTAATCACTATCTATTACATACAAGTTATCCTGAGTGGTATCGTGTAATTCGTTATTTAATATTTTTGCAAAATTACATGCTTGTAGAAACACGCCTGTTTTAGAACTTCCACCTGCATCCAGTGCACGCTCAAAGACGTTATTTTTAAAAATAAGATAATCTGAACCCAAGGCATTTAACCAACGGTTTACATCCCTTATTTGCAGCCCCTCAATTGCTATGTAGTCTTTTCGATCAATCCAAATTGCCGGGCTTAGCGATGCTCCGGTTATTTCTACAGTTTCGCCCTGATAGTTTTTATACGTAATGTAGTTACCTGACGTACCTGAGTTTTGAGGAGCCAGTTGCTCTGAATATACGCCTCCTCTTATTATTACATCTGTATTGGGTGTAGCAGCGGCTGCCGCTGCTGCCAAAGTGGGATAAGCATCTCCATCGCTGCCATTACAGTTTCGCCCTGTTACAGAGTAAGTCCCCGTACAGTTAACCACTAATTGGTTATCTACATAAATTATTGTTTTAGGGAGTACGCTGTTTTCGCTAAAAGTTGCGTTTACGATTTTATCAGTATTAATAGTAATATCCACACTAATGTTTGTTCCGCTGGCATCGCCACTCCAACCATCAAACTGCCAGCCATTATTAGGATTGGCTGTAAGAGTTACCACTGTGCCAGTGTAGTACGAGCCACCCAGAGGAGATACTGTGCCTCCTGCACTAGCATTAACCGTAAGTAAATACTGTGGTAGTTCTGTATAATTTGCTACTACCGCCTTATTTGAATCCATAATT
>JAMOMJ010000393.1 GCA_027067135.1 Cyclobacteriaceae bacterium | reverse complement strand
TTTTGCAGATGGCCTATTAAAATTTAACTAAGTAACAATTTTACTTCCCCATCCTAAATGACGTACCACCCTACCAAAACCACAAACCACCTAGATATAATGGTATATACCCATACTAAAAACATATATGCCCGTGTGAAAAACACTTATGATCATGCGAAAATGGCATATGGTCGTGCCAAAATCGAATATAGCCATGAGAAAATGACTCATGACCATACTAAAACGACTCATCGCCTTATTAAAATGATGGCAGGTCAACAAAGAATAATATAAACCCATGTTAAAACCATAAAACCCCAATACTATGAGAGACCAAACTAACGAAAGTAAACTACTATTTGCTCAAAATGCCATTGCTAATGCACTTTCCATAAAAGAGATCAGCATTCCCTTAGCACAATTTGGGTACAACTCAGCTCGAATAAAAGAGGGAGAAGTATTATACGAAACAGCCAAAGAACTACAAGCCAAACAAATAAAAGAATATGGCGAGCAGTACGATGCTACCAATACGCTATTTTTAGCACGTGCTATGGCCAATAAAACATATATAGTACATGTTAAAATCGCACGCATTGCCTTGCGCAATAACCCCGAAACAAATGCTAGCCTACAATTAATGGGCAGCCGAAAAAATTCCTTATCAGGTTGGCTTAAACAAGCCAATGCATTTTATACTAATGCCTTAAATACTCCTAAAGTACTGGCGTCCTTAGCCAAGTTTAACATAAACGAAAAACAACTTAAAGAAGGAAAAGCACTTGTAAATAAATTAGAAAGCAGCTTTAATGCACAGCTTAAAGAAAAAGGAGAAGCCCAAATGGCTACCAAAGAACGTGATGCAGCTATGGACAAATTACAAGACTGGATAAGCGATTTTATTGCTATTGCCCGAATTGCATTAGCAAGCGAACCACAGCTATTAGAAATGTTAGGAATTGTAGAACCAAGTTAAAATTTAAGTAAAACCTAATTCAAAATCATGAGTTCTAAGTTGGCAATACAAAATATACTAAAAGACACCCTAGTTGGTACATTGGTTGGCTGGGGTGCATTTGCAGCATTTATTCCTAATATGCTTAGCAGTATTAGTGAAGTTAATGAGTTAGGCAGTTTTTTTAGTTTAAGGCTTTTTTCCATGGTTTTTTTCCTTTTACCTCTCTTCGTATTTACAACCTATTGGTGGGTTAGAGGTGTAAAACTCTTTACTAACTATGCAAAACCTTTTAAAACAGATGAAAAGTATTACACAATAATTACCTTGTTTTTTATTGGGCTTAAACTTGCACTCCCAATACTATTTGCAGCAAATGAGTTTTTTCTTTACAGCTCTTCTTTGGGCAATTTTAACGCCCATTACATCCTTTGGTATTATCTATTTATTGCTACTGCTGAGCTTATTTATTTTGTTTTGTTCTATTGCATTAAAATTAAGGAAAATAGTAATGCTGCTATTTTTATTATTGCTTGCGGGTTAGTCTTTAGTATAGATATTGTTTTGGGTTTGGGAATGATGGCTTTTATTGAACCTTGGATTATTTACAATAAGGATACCCAGTTTCAAGTAGTTGCTGCTGGTACATTCTATCTCATACCTTTGCTCTTTTTATACTTGCAATATGGAGGAAAATCGAGAAAATTATCCACCTTTAAATTGTTGGCTATAGTTTTCTTAGTTCTTATTTTCATGCTTAGCAGCTTCCCTGTATTAGCTTGGAATTCGCATATACCAATTAATGCAATTGGGGCAACTACTATTGTTTTGATTGTTGTATTGCTCTTTAATGCGGGGCATATAGCATATCAAGCTATAAAAAAGAAAAAAAAGAACGGGGTTATCAATTTTCTTGAACAGATAAAAATTCCTTACTCCCTACTCTTCGGAATTCTTTTAGTTGCTATTTTTTTATGTGTAGCACAAAAATATTTTTTCAATAAAGCTCTATTAAAAGCTAATATGGCTTACTTCGATCAAAGATTGGAAGCCTCTAAAAACATATCAGATAGCAAGGTTTTCCCTCTCATTTTTTTTAACAAAACGGCTACTTTATCCTCTAGCAAAAATAGTTTAATCATTTGTTTAGATTCAAAACCAATTAGGGTTCCTCTAAACTTCAGCAGCCAATATGATAAACATAACTCAGAGTCTGATATTACATTGTATGCTAGATTTTCTGCTCTAAATACTGTAGCTAAAAATAACCATGCTTTTGCAAATTTCAAAAATGGTCGATCCTCCTCATTTATATTAGAGACACAAGCTTGGAATGGCGTTTCGGCTACACCTCAATTTGAAAAGTTGCAAGACTCCTTTAACGTTAAAAAAAAATATTTCAAAGGCTATCTAGATACAACCCTAGTTAAATCAATTACCCACTCAACTTCGTCAGAGTACGATACTATCCACAGTGTTTTAGCTAGTTTTTACAGCGAGACATATAAATACATTGAAGAAGGTATCATTATAAAATATCTAATTCCTGTTATTAAACATAACCCACCAATATTGCTAGATTATAAAGAGTATTTTCATCCTATTAATTATTATACAGCTACATTAAAACATTATAAAGATGAATCAGAAAACATTGTTCAATTAAAAAAATTATTACAAGAGTTGGGTATAAAAGATAGCATAATGGCTATTGATCCACTCCATATATTACCAATAAATTATAAACAAAAAACTTCAAACAGTATATTAAAACAGTTTGAAAAATTATCGTATAGTACGTTTCCTTTACATGAGGTAATAAAATTGAATGTCGAAATTGATAGTCTCTTTTCAAATCCTTCAAAAAATAAATTAAGACTTATAGAAAAAATTAAAACCCTCTCAAACAAAATTTACAAGCATACAAATGCACATAATTTTAAAGAATTGTGTCAGGAAGCAGAAAAGCTTAGCATAATTTTTGACAAGAAAGATACAACAAGTATTGTAAAGGGGGAAAAAGAGGTATATAAAGCCTTACAAAAAATAGATAGCCTAATCATAATTACCCACGCTCCTACCGTACCATTTTTTGAATCACTCAAGTCCCTGCAATACATTGAGAGATATAAACGAGCTCAAATCATCTTTAGTGGCTATTTAGCCGATTCTCAGCGCATTGGTTTATACGTGCTAGTTTTTTCTTTTATAAGCTTGCTACTCCTTTATTGGGTTCATTTAAAAATACCAAGAGATGATTGGGGAGTAGAACGCACACAAGATGGCAGCTCAAAACCTTTTGATGAACTACCTGGTGGTTTTCTCAATATATCTATTGCAATAATACTGGTACTTACTCTTCATGTTGCTCGCCCCATTAAAGCAGAACATATTAACCCTGAAAAGCCGTATTGGATGATGGATTTAGATAATTGGTATGAACCAACGAGGGTTGAAAGTATTTTAGGTAAAGAAGACAAGGTAAATAAGGTAATAAACTATTATAAAGGTGTTGAGTCCAAACCAGCTGATTTATCAGAAATTTTGAAAGCTCTAAAAGAGGGGAATACTAATATAGTAAAAGAATTAGACTCAATTAAAAAGAAATTCTGATGAAAACCTGGATTATTATACTGCCTTTTTTTTTATTTAATACAGCTGTAGGGCAAAAAATGAAGCATGTTTGGAATAATGTAAAACACATTCATTCTAATTATGAAAAACCAACTTATGATAAGGCTATGGTAAATTCTCTAGAAATTAGAATAGATAGTATGTATAGCTCATTTATAGTAAAGCATAAAAGAAAAATATTGGCACTTGAAGAATATATAACCTTGGTAAAAAGCTATAATAGTTTAGTGCATACATCATATAATATGGAGGAAATAATGGAGCTAAACCTAAATAACTACTACCCTACTTTTCCCCAACTCGATGGTTTAGACTTAATTGGTTCAAAATTAGATTCGATTAAAAGTGATAGTAAAGGGTTAAACAATAGCTTTAAAAATTTATTCTATCTAAACTCAACAATTGCATATAATCAGGTTACTTCATCCAAAAACCAAAACATAATAGCAAAACATAATAGTGTATTGGCAAATACATTACTCGAGACTATGTGCAATCTAAACGAAGCACAAAATTTACGTATTAAGGTTCTAATTGAAGCTTTAAACTATAACCAAAAAATAAGTAATGACCAGTACAAATTAGAACTCAAAAACAGAATAGATAATAAATATGCTGAATTAAAGATACTATTTGCCCGCTTTGTTGATTAACATCTAACCCAAAAATAATGAAAAACGTATCTCAAAAAAAATCTTGTAAGTTAGAACTAGAGATAATATTAATCTTCATTTTCTTAGCAACAATAACTACAGCGCAAACAAAAATTAGCACCATAGATGGAGCCTATGTTGAGCGAACTACCCATAACTGCGCTAATTTAACCGAGTGCGATTCGGCCAAAGTAGCAGAAGAAACACATTTTTTTAAAATTACCGAAACAAGTATTAAAGATGGAGACGTAATAGCTTTCGATATTCCTGGCTTTAACGACTTTGTTTCCGAAAATAAGAGATCGTTAAAAAACGTGGTTTTAAAAATTGACGATGTTGAACTTGAGGAGTTTCCTGCTTATTTAGAAAGCACTGATACCGATGTTGTACGATTTAAATTTGTTACTCATAAACTATCTAAAGAAGATAGAAAATCACTTTACAAGCTTTCTGGCACAAGTACAAAGAAAGTAATGTTGGGTATAAAATTTGATGAAACCAACATTATATATTATAATGAGTCTGCCTGTTTATACTTTCATGAAATTAAGACTTGGGGTTCGTTTGGCTGGGTTCTAATTGTGTTTTTCTTCGGATTTTTTGCCTTATTAGTTCTAACAAATAATACAATGCTCAAGGATAGTTTAGATGATGTACTAGATAAAGAAGGCAAGGTTCCTTGTTATAGCTTTAGTAAATCGCAATTTGCTTTTTGGACATTTATCGTTATCTCAAGCTTTATTTATATATGGGGATTTACTGATGATATACAATCTATAAACACCACAGCTCTAATACTGCTAGGCATTACCACCGCAACCATTTCAACAAGTAATTTAATAACCAAAAGCTCCAACGCAGATAGTAAAGCAGCTTCTTATGCCAAATTTAGAGATGCAAACGACACATCAAAAAGCAACTTCTTTAAGGATATTTTATCGGATAAAAACGGAATGAGTATTCAGCGGTTACAAGCGGTTGCATTTAATATAATCTTTGGTATTGCCTTTTTTAAAGAAGTTATTATAGACTATACCATGCCTGAGTTTTCGAACACTCAATTGATGTTACTAGGTTTAAGTAACGGAACCTATGCCTTTCTTAAAAAATCTGAAAATAAATAAGTATGAATAAACAACTTATCGTAAGCATTTTTCTTGTCATTGGTATTCACTCCGTTTCAGCACAAAAACTGTATTCAGAATTAATAAATGGACAAGATAGCATTTATAATGAACATGTGCTTGGGGGTTCGCCAGACTCCATAGAGTTACCTGTTTACATTCGACAAGGCTATGTAATGCAGTATAATAATGCGTATAGAATTCCAAACTGGGTAGCATACCATGTAATTCCTGACTATTTAAACACTCCTAAGCGCGAAAAAAAGTATAAGCGATTTAGAACTGATCCTGACATAGATAACCCTGTAAAAAAGGATAATTACACGGGTAGTGGTTACGCCCGAGGTCATATGGCTCCTTATTTTGCCATGGGTGGCGATAGAGATAAAAATGGAAAATATGCAGACCTTTTTGACGACAACAGTGACCCTTATGATGATACCATTGTACTCCAAGCCAATTATATGTCCAACATTGCTCCACAAGATCAAAACGCCTTAAACGGAGCGGGTGGCCCTTGGTATGCGTTGGAAACTGTTATTAGAAAAAAGCTGATAAAAAAAGAGAAGATGGACTTAAACATTATAGTTGGTACTATTATAGATAACCCAAATGAATTAAAAAAATTGGTAAATAAAAGAGGAGAAACAGATATTGTAATACCTGAAAGGTTCTATCAAGTATTTATTTATAAAGATGATACAAAGGATTATGTAACCGCAGGTTTTTTGTTTCCACACGTGCGTGAACGGTACCAACTCCCCTACCAACAATTAATAGATTACTTAGTACCTGTTGATTCGATTGAGACCATTACTGGGCTTAATTTTTTTAAATCGCTAGAGAATGAGGTAAAAGAATCGGAAAAAAGCACTAATAAAGTGTATTGGAAAGAATTATTGTAACTATTCAGGAACCAAGTTAGCGACTAATCTGAGGCTATTAAAGACATTAGCTCTGTTTTTAATGGCAGTATCAATGACGGATCGTATGATAGCAAAATTCATCGCATTGTCCT
>JAMOMJ010000392.1 GCA_027067135.1 Cyclobacteriaceae bacterium | reverse complement strand
TTTTTTAGAAAAACACCAAAAAATTATTTTTGGTTGTCATAAAATAATTACCTGCCTCTAAGTACATTTTTATCCAGACAGTGAATAATGCGGGTTAATCTCTATTTCAACACAGTTTCTATCAGGTGAAATGAACAAGAAAAGCAATACAATATATTTTGATAACAACTGGGGAATGTTTGTTGGTTCGTTTAACGACAATAGGTTTCATAAACACTATGCGGTGCAGTTGAGTGTTTCTATTAAAAAACCAGTTGAAATATTAAGTGAAAAAAACTCGGTACTATCAAATGGGTGTGTTTTAATTAAGAGCAATGTGTTACACCAGTTAAACTGTACCACAAACCATCTTGTTTTTTTATTTAACCCAACTTCTCAGACAGGACATTATTTACAACAAAAGGCTACACAAAGTATTACAGAATTTAAGCACCCAATTATAAATCAATTAAGAAGTTTAGCCTCCCGGTTTTTGAAAGGGATGTTAAGTTTTCAGTCTTTTATTAAACACACTAAATTGGTTTTAGGGGAGTTTAACTGTGAATGTGAGGGCAATATCCATATTTCGGACAATAGGGTTTATGCCGCACTAAATTACCTTAAAGAAAAAAAAGACAGGGTTGTTCCATTAAACGAAATAGCCTCTTTTAGCTGTCTTTCACCAAGCAGGTTTTTGCATTTGTTTAAAGAAAAAACAAATATTACTTATCGCAGGGCTCAGCTTTGGAATAAAATCAGTCATTCGCTGCCCTACCTGAGTACACATGGCATAACTGAAACCGCCCATCAATTTGGGTTTACCGATAGTGCCCATTATGCTAAAGTTTTTAAAGAAAATTTTGGATTTACACCAAAAATGGTTTCGAAAAGTTAGCCGGTTTATACAAGTTTGCCGTTTATAAAGCCCCCAACTTTGCTTTATAAATACAGGTAAAATGGACAATTACTTAAAAGAAACAAAAATACTAGATTACACCAGCGGCAACATACAAAAGCTTATAGAGGATAAAAACTGGTTAGAGATGGACACTGTAGCCAGAGTAAAAAGTATTTATAATTATGTTAGGGATGATATAAGGTTTGGATATAATATTAGTGATGACATACCTGCATCAAAAATTTTAGCAGATGGCTATGGGCAGTGCAACACAAAATCCACTTTATTAATGGCATTACTAAGAGCCGTTCAAATACCAAACAGGATACATGGTTTTACTATTGATAAGGCTCTGCAAAAAGGAGCAATTACAGGAATTTGGTATAAATTGTCACCACAAAACCTTCTGCATACCTGGGTAGAAGTAAAGGTTAGCAATGTGTGGTATTTTCTTGAAGGGGTAATTTTAGATAAGGGTTATTTAACTGCATTGCAAGAGCAAAACAGTGATTGTAAAACCACCTTTTGTGGATACGGAGTTTATACCGATAATTTTGAAAATCCCGAAATTGAATGGAACCTTAATAATACCTTTATACAGGAAAAAGGCATAAGTCAGGACTTTGGAGTATTTGATACACCGGATGACTTTTATGCAAAACACCAACAGAAGTTAAATGTGATTAAAACGTTTTTGTTTCGAAATTTTGCGCGAAAAAATATGAACAAGAATGTGAACAGGATAAGAAAAGCAGGCAGGAAAGGTTAGATTAATGTGAGTTCGATTTAAGAGCATCAACCTGAGCAGAGGGAGTTTTAATGGTTAACGCAATTAGCCCAATGGACACAATACTCGCACCCATCATTAAAATAAAATAGCCATTCCACTCATAATTTTCAATAACATAACCTCCTAAAATATTGGCTAAAATAGACGTGCCAATAAAATAACCAAATAGACCCGTAAGCCCAGCAGCCGTTCCTGCGGCTTCTTTTTTAACAAGGTCAAGCGCATGTACTCCAATTAACATTACAGGGCCATAAATTAAAAACCCAATGGAGATCAAACAGATATTATCAATGAGGGCATGCCCTACTGGGTTTTTCCAATACACAAAAATGGCAATTACAATAAGAGCCATATAAATAATACTTACAGGGGCACGTTTGCCTTTAAACACTTTGTCGCTTAACCATCCACAAATTAATGTTCCTGGAATAGCTGCCATTTCGTACATAGAGTATGCCCAGCTACTCTCAGATTCGGTAAAGCCCTTTACTTCTATTAGGTAAGTCGGAGCCCAGTCTTGAATGCCATACCTTACCAAGTACACAAATGCATTTGCTATTGCTATAGACCATAAAAGCTTATTGGGTAAAATATGCTTCACAAAAATTTCTTTGGCAGTAACTCCCTTTTCCTCTTCTTCTTTTGTCTTGGCGTTGTATTCATCGGGGTAGTCATTTTTCCATTCTTCAATGGTGGGTAAACCAACAGAAACGGGCCGATCCTTAAGAAGGATAAAAATCAGTACGGCTACCACAATGGCAACCATGCCTGGAAAATAGAATTTAGCATGCCAATCTGAGAATAGCTCAACACCAAGAATAGCCAATATAGGCATCAAAGCACCCCCAATATTATGAGCCACATTCCAAATTGACATTTTTGTGCCTCGTTCGGTGAGAGAAAACCAATGCACCATAGTTCTACCTGAAGGAGGCCAACCCATGCCTTGGAACCATCCATTTAAAAATAGCAAAATAGACATAATTAAAATGGAGCTTGTGGCAAATGGAAAGAGCCCCATCACCATCATTACTACTGCTGAAAGTAGCAAGCCAAGAGGCATAAAATATTTTACATTACTTCTATCAGAAACATTGCCCATTAAAAACTTGCTCACGCCATACGATATGGCCAAAAAGGAAAGGGCAAACCCTAATTCGGTTTTGGTAAACCCAAGCTGAATGAGGTCAGGAATGGCTAATGCAAAATTCTTGCGAATAAAATAATAACCTGCATACCCTATAAAAATTCCAATAAACACTTGCCAACGGTATCTGCCGTAGGTTTTGTTAACTTTATCTTTAGTTAGTGGAGTGGTTGCTTTTGGAGCTTTTAAAAAGTTTAGCATAGGGTAGGTATTACAGCTTTAATATTAGCATATAGGTTTATCCATTTAAACTACAGAGTGTTTTTCTTTGCATAATAACATCAAATATATGGTCATCCTAAATATTTTTGAGACTTAAATAGATAAACCTGTTTGCTTAATAAAAGAAGAATTTATGTGTGAACCTGAGTAAAAAGTTTATTCTGTGGTGCACAGACGTTTATCTAAGCCGATTTCATTTTGCACCAAGGATGGTTCTAAAATTAATTAAAAGAAAAAATTAGAATGGGTTTTCTGAAATACGAATGTTATCCATATACAAAACGCAGCCTTCTGGAGTGGCTGTAACTCCAACTTCGAGTATATCTTGAATAGCATTGGAAAGAGGCAATGAAATACCAGAAGTGGAGATTAGTTCTTCTCCATCTTGCCATAGCTCAATAAGACCAGTATCTTTGCTATTATACTTTATATGTACTTTTATGGTAAACCAATTATTGGTTGGTACAGTTGTATTGGTTGTGTTTTCGTGTAATATTTTAGCACCAAACTTATTTTCCATCGCAAGTTTTCCATTCTTTATTACTACCCGAGGCCCTGGCGACTGTGCAAAATACCCGCTTTCAAAATCAACTAAACTAAAAGGCATTCCACTTTCAATATAATAGTCTGCTTGAAACCACACTTCAGATGTTTGAGTAAAATAGTTTAATTGTGAAGAAATGGAAGCTTTGGCAGTAACCATTTCCTCTGTAGGAGCAACGCTCGAAAACTTAAAAACTCTATTTGTTGCATCAACAGGATCTTCAGAAAACTCAATTTTATTATCTTTAAAGGTACAAGAACCATTTAAAATACATTTTCTAAGTGTTACATAGTCATCAACAGTAAGTACTTCGGGGCTTTGAAGTGTAAAGCTTGTCCAGTATAAACCAGTGTCGGAAACAGAGGCAACAAATAGGTCGTTAATGGAAGTTCCTGATTCAAAATCTTCCAGATAGTTATTCTTTACTGGAAAAAGCGTGCTTCCTGCTATTAGTAAAGTATCAGTTGAACTAAACTTATAGCTATTCGCCAATTGTGAAGGGTTAAAATAAAGCGTTTCAAAAACGCAATTGGCTTCCTCTTGAATATATAATTCCCCATTTTCGTAAATAAATACCTCTAACCCGTCTTGAGTGGTAAAAGAGTCGAGTAAATTATCAGTAGAACAAGTCGTTACAGGATCCTCTGGTTTAACACAACCAAAAAATCCCAGAATAAATAATAGCAAGAGTGATTTTGTTAATTTCATATCTGTATTAAAGCTGATAAATATACAATTATTACACATAGATAAGTATTTATTTGAACTTTCCCGTTTTTTGTTAATCTTTATAGAATGAGAAAAAAATCCATTTTTACCTTTCTTTTACTAATATTTTTTACCGCTTCTTTTTCGCAAATATTTACAAAACAGGACAGCATCCGAGGTTCTATAACCCCTGAACGTTCTTGGTGGGATTTAACGTATTATCACCTACAAATAAAGGTAGATATTGAAAACAAGTCTTTTCTAGGGCAAAATACAATACACTATACGGTTTTAGAGGATGGAGATCGAATGCAAGTGGATTTGCAACCGCCACTAAAAATTACAAAAGTGATGCAAGGTGAAGATGAACTTTTGTTTACACAACATGGTAATGCCTACTATGTGCGTTTTAAAACACCTCAAAAGGTAGGTAATCAAAACAGCATCGAAGTGTATTATGAAGGAGTTCCGCATGTAAGTGTTCGCCCACCTTGGAGTGGTGGTGTAACTTGGAATAAAGATGCTAACGGCAACGATTTTATTGCCACCAGTTGCCAAGGCGATGGAGCTAGTATCTGGTGGCCGTGTAAAGACCATATGTACGATGAAGTAGATAGTATGCTTATTAGTATAACTGTACCCAAACATCTAATGGAAGTATCTAACGGGAGGCTACGAAGTGTGGTTAAAAATAAAGACAAAACACGCACCTTTAATTGGTTTGTAAGCAACCCCATTAATAATTATGGTGTAAACATGAACATTGGCGATTATGTGCATTTTTCTGAAGTGTATCAAGGTGAAAATGGCCCATTAGACTGTGATTATTATGTGCTAAAAGACAACCTTACCAAAGCAAAGAAACAGTTTAAAGATGCTACTCGAACCTTACAAGCTTTTGAACATTGGTTTGGGCCTTATCCATTTTATAACGACAGCTATAAACTAGTTGAAGTGCCCTATTTGGGAATGGAGCATCAGAGTTCTGTTACTTATGGTAATGGCTATGCCAATGGATACTTAGGTAGAGACCTTAGCCAAACAGGTTGGGGGCTCAAATGGGATTTTATCATTGTTCACGAGAGCGGACACGAATGGTTTGCCAATAATATTACCTATAAAGACATGGCCGATATGTGGATTCATGAAAGCTTTACGGCTTACTCTGAAAACCTGTTTTTAGACTACTATTATGGCAAAGAAGCTAGTGCTGAATACGTAGTTGGCACTCGACAAAACATACAGAACAATATACCCATAATTGGGCCCTATGGTGTTAATAAGTCGGGTTCGAGCGATATGTATTATAAGGGAGCAAATATGTTACACACCTTAAGGCAGTTGATAGAAAACGACACTCTTTGGAGGAACATATTAAGAGGATTAAACAAAAAGTTTTACCACCAAACCGTTACTACCCAACAAATAGAGAACTATATAAGCGAGAAGTCTGGAAAAGACCTATCTGCCTTTTTTAATCAATATTTACGCGACACTCGTATTCCTGTGCTAGAGTATGTAATTAAAAATAATGTACTCCAATACCGTTGGGTTCAGGTTGTGAAAGCCTTTGATATGCCAGTGATCGTTTATATTAACGGAGAAAAGGAATGGATATTTCCATCCGCCCAATGGAGTAAGAAAGAGTGGAAAGAACCGATAAGGGAGATAAAAGTAGATGTTAACTTTTATGTAGCTCAGTTTAATTTAGAAGGGTAACTCACTAAACGCTTATACAAACTGGTTGGGTAGCAAAAACGATAACTACAAACACCCTTGTTTCAGCAACTATTCAGGCTCCGTTTTTTCTTTTCAATAGCCATTCGGTAACAGAAAACAAAAGAAAAAAATGTAAGGGGAGTAAAATCTTGTCCATTACTTGTTCTACCTAACTGGACAGTAATAATTCTTTTTGTTGTTCTACCTATACCTCTTTGGCTCGTTCATCTTTAAAATGGCTGGCAGCAAACTCATAAAGATATTCTGCTGCATGAAAGTAATCCAAGATAGACACCGCACCGTTAAAGCTATCCTCTATCCAATTTTTTATCCACTTGGCTCCATCACTAATAAAAATCAATCTGGTATTAGA
>JAMOMJ010000391.1 GCA_027067135.1 Cyclobacteriaceae bacterium | reverse complement strand
AATATCTAATGCGCTATCTCCAAGTACCAAACCTGTTAAACCACCACTAATAAAGGTAGAAACAAAACCGATGGAAAATAGCATTCCGGTATTCATTTTAAGATTTCCTTTCCATAAAGTAGTAATCCAGTTAAAGGCTTTTACTGCTGAAGGAATTGCAATTAACAAAGTTGTAAATGTAAATACAGAACCTAAGAAAGGATTCATACCTGTTACAAACATATGATGACCCCAAACAATTGTTGAAAGGAATGCAATTGATAAAATTGAAGCAATCATTGCACGATACCCAAATATAGGTTTACGTGAATTGGTTGCCATAATTTCTGAAACCAATCCCATTGCCGGAAGTATAACAATATATACTTCAGGGTGTCCTAAGAACCAGAAAAGGTGTTCGAATAATACGGGTGATCCCCCTTGATTATGTAAAACTTCCCCAGCAATATAAATGTCTGATAAGAAGAAGGAAGTTCCGAAACTTCTATCCATAATCAACATTAATGCTGCTGAAAGCAATACTGGGAATGAAACCACACCAATAATAGCAGTTACAAAGAAAGACCATATTGTTAATGGAAGTCTTGTCATAGACATTCCTTTTGTTCTTAAATTTAAAACAGTTACGATATAGTTAAGTGATCCTAATAATGAGGAAGCAATAAATATTGCCATCGATACCAACCATAGTGTCATTCCTGCACCAGAACCTGGAATCGCTTGTGGTAATGCACTTAGTGGTGGATAGATAGTCCAACCTGCATTAGCGGGTCCTGCCTCAACAAATAAAGACAATACCATAATTACACTAGACAAAAAGAACATCCAATAGGATAGCATATTCAGGAATCCTGATGCCATATCCCTTGCACCAATTTGCAACGGAATTAATAAGTTACTAAAGGTACCACTTAAACCTGCAGTTAAAACGAAGAATACCATTATGGTACCGTGAATAGTTACTAATGCTAAATAAACATTTGGATCCATTACACCACCTTCAGCCCATTTTCCTAAGAATATTTCGTAAACGGTAAATTGATGATCTGGCCATGCAAGTTGCATTCTAAAAAGCAATGACATTGCGATACCGATAATTCCCATAAACAAACCTGTGATAAGGTATTGCTTAGAAATCATTTTATGATCTTGACTAAAGATGTATTTGGTTACAAACGTCTCTTTATGGTGATGTCCGTGATCATCGTGATTGTTAGCGTGTTCTGACATATCTCTTTAAGCGGTTTTATTATTTTTTTAAAGTTTCAGCAAGTGTTGCTTGTTCAGCTAACCATGCATTGTAATCTTCTTCTGATTCTACTACAATTTTCATTTGCATATTGAAGTGATTAGATCCACAAATCTTATTACAAAGAAGTAGGTAATCAAATTCATACATTTCTAAAGCTTCATCGCCATTTGCAATTAAATCAATATTTTGAGCAGTTCTAAGTTCATTAATATGCTTCACTTTTGCAACAATGACATCATTCAACCTCATTTCTTCAGTGGTTGTAATTGGAGTCATTGCAAATTGTGTTATCATTCCTGGAACACAATTCATTTGCAATCTAAAATGTGGCATATAAGCTGAGTGTAACACATCCTGCGAACGCATTTTGAATAATACTTTTTTTCCAACAGGTAAGTGTAATTCATTTACAACTTTATCATCTTGTGCATTTGGATCTGCTGCATCTACTCCTAATTGATTTACTCCTTCAATTAAACGAACATTTGCATCACCTAAAGTATTATCTTCACCTGCATAACGTGCTTTCCAAGCAAATTGGTAAGCATATAATTCAACTACAATTGGGTCTTCATCTTCGTCAACAGTCATAATATCAGACCAAGTAAATAATCCGTATATGATTAATGCAGCTAAAACCACTACTGGAATAATTGTCCAGATGAATTCTAATTTATGATTTTCAGCATAAAACAATGCTTTTTTATCTTTATCTCCACGATATACAAATGCAAAATAATGCAATAACCATTGTGTTAATATTCCTGTGAAAAATATCAATGCCATGGTAACTAACATTAATTGGTCTATTTCTAATCCGTGTTCTGAAGCTGCTTCAGGTAATAGAACATCACCCCATTGCCAAAAGCAATATGCTAACAATCCGTATATAAAAAATACGAATCCTAACATTAAATAACCTTGTGTGTTATTGTCGTCGTTTGTTGCTAACTCTGAATCTTCAGATTGGTTGGGTTTTGACAATTGAAAAACCTTGTTCATTTGCCAAACAGCAACGCCAAAAAGAATGATTACTAAAACTACTAAAAATGCGGTCATCGTTATTTACCTAATTTTTTATTAATAATGAAATTTCTTACTCTCCTTAATAAAGGGGTTTCCTTTTGCTAATAGAGGTGCTTTTGTTAATGCTGTAAAGACAACAAATATAAATAGTCCTAAGAAAAATATAATTGAGCTTAATTCAGGAATACCAAAATACCATTGTGTTCCAACTGTTGCTGGCATAACCATTACAAATAAATCTACGTAATGACCTGCAAGTATCATGACACCTGCCATAACTACAAACCAATTTACTCGTTTATAATCGCTATTCATCAATACTAAGATTGGAAACACGAAGTTCATAACTACCATTCCGAAGAAAGGTAATTTATAATCTTCAATTCTTGTAACAAAATAAGTTACTTCCTCAGGAATGTTTGCATACCAGATTAACATAAATTGTGAGAACCATAAATACGTCCAAAAAATACTAAATCCGAACATAAATTTTGCTAAATCGTGAATATGACTATCGTTTACAAATTCTAAATATCCTTGAGATTTTAATACCATGGTTACTAATGCAATAGTTGTTATTGCACAAACTATCATTCCTGCAAATACGTACCACCCATATAATGTACTAAACCAATGTGGATCAAAACTCATTAACCAATCCCAAGACATCACAGATTCTGTATAAATAAAGAATACTAAAAATGCTGCGGAAACTTTAAAACTTTTCTTGAACCACTTAGATCTATCTTCAGATTCGTCTTGTAATCTTGATAACTTAAGTGAATATTGGCGGTAAGCAATCCAACCTGCTAAAAATATAGCCGCTCTAATTGTTACTCCCCAT
>JAMOMJ010000390.1 GCA_027067135.1 Cyclobacteriaceae bacterium | reverse complement strand
CCGCCTCAGAAAACCTCTCGAATATTATATTGAAAAATATGGTTCACCTGCGTATGCAGCTCGAAAAATGTATTTGCTTATGGAAAAGCAAAAAAATAGGGGGCAGGATGGAGCAGGAATTGCCAACATAAAAATTCATCAACAGCCTGGCAGTAAGTACATTAGTCGCTACCGGTCGGTTAATAAAGACCCGATAGCAGATATTTTTGGAAAGATTGATAAGAAATACATTAAAGCAGCCAAAATAGGAGGGGAACTTTATAATGATGCCGAATGGCTTCGAGCAAACTCTGCTTTTACCGGCCAGTTGTGGTTGGGGCATTTGCGATATGGTACTCATGGTAAGAATAGTATCGAAAATTGCCACCCTATTTTAAGGCAAAATAATTGGCGTAGCCGTAGCCTTGCTTTAGCAGGCAATTTTAATATGACCAATGTGGAAGAGTTAGTTCAAATTCTCATTGACCTTGGCCAACACCCGAAAGAAAAATCTGATACGGTTACGGTAATGGAGAAGATTGGCCACTTTTTAGATGAAGAAAATCAGCGCCTTTTTGATAAATATAAATTTCAATATTCAAACAAAGAAATAGCAGATATAATTGCGAAGGAATTAGACTTAACGCACGTACTTCAAAAAGCATGTAGAGATTTTGATGGTGGATATGCCATGGCTGGTTTAACAGGCAGCGGGTCGGCCTTTGTGGCACGCGACCCTGCGGGTATTCGCCCAGCCTATTATTATGCGGATGAGGAAGTAATAGTGGTGGCTTCGGAAAAACCTGCCATAAAAACTGCGTTTGATGTTGATTACGACCAAATAGAAGAAATTAAGCCTGCCCATGCGCTGGTTATTGATAGAGACGGTGATTTTAAACAAAATCAGTTTATCGAAACACTTGAAAAGAAATCGTGTAGCTTCGAGCGCATTTACTTCTCAAGAGGAACCGACCCTGATATATACAGAGAACGCAAAGAACTTGGCCGATTACTCGTGCCTGATGTGCTAAAAGCAGTTGATTTTGACCTTGAGCATACCGTGTTTTCTTTTATACCAAATACTGCGGAAACAGCTTTTTTAGGTATGATTGAGGGTATTGAAGAGTATATTGCCAAAGAACGGCTTAAAGCATTAGAAGGTAAAAAGACAAAAATTCCTGCCAAGGAATTAATGCATTTGAAACCACGGGTTGAAAAACTTGTGATTAAGGATGTGAAAATGCGAACTTTTATTACCGATGATGCAAGCAGGGATGACCTCGTTTCGCATGTGTATGATAGTACATACGAGGTAATTAAAAAGGATATTGACACCTTGGTTATCATTGATGATTCTATCGTTAGAGGAACTACACTTGAGAAAAGTATCCTTACCTTAATTGGTCGTTTACAACCTAAAAAAGTGGTGGTTACTTCTTCTGCTCCCCAAATTCGCTACCCTGATTGTTACGGAATTGATATGAGTAAAATGCATGAGTTTGTGGCGTTTAGAGCACTATTAGGATTGTTGGAAGATACAGGCAAGCATAATTTATTAGATGAGGCCTATATAAAATGCCAGGAAAACAAAGAGGCGGTAGCCCCTCCAAATTTTGTGCAAGCACTCTATAAAGAGTTTACTGCAAAGGAAATAACAGATAAAATAGCCGAAATTGTAAAGCCGGAAAGTATGACGGCAGAGTTAGAAGTTATTTTTCAATCTATCGAAAACCTGCATAAAGCCATTCCCAACCATTTAGGCGATTGGTATTTTACAGGCGATTTTCCTACCAGTGGAGGCCATAAAGTAGTAAATAAAGCCTTTAGTAATTTTATGGAAGGCAAGAAAGTAAGGGCTTATTAGATTTGAGTTCGAAGTTGGGAGTTGAAATATTTTCTTGCCTAATAACCAATAACCCAATTACCGTTAACTCTTTCTAACTCAACTTTACCATTTTGTTAAAATAGTTGCTATAGTATATATAGCAGACAATGAGTAAAGGTTTTCACCTCCTGATAAAAATTAGTTTAGGCTTATGGAAAAAGAATAATGCTCCTGAAACCATTTTGTGTTTATTGCATTTTAATATTTTTTAAATGTGGCGACTACAAAACGGTCTGACTATCGTCCGACCTAACAGGCCAAGTTAGCTGCATAAAGTGAGACTCTTCGCATGGAATGCTCAGAGTGCGTTCTTTTACTCTACGTCATTCTGAGGGCGGAATTTTAAAATAAAATCAGCGTAGGGAAATGACAGCTAAGGTCGGACGTTAGTCAGACCGATTGGGGGGGTAGCTAGTCCGACTATCGTCTGACCTAAGAGTTTCTTGGTTAGAATACAGCGGAAAAAAACCTGTCAATGGTAGGGCTTTGCCCGAAGAATCTGGCTTTGCCCGAAGCCTGCCTACCACCTTTAGATTTACATTAATATTTTTTGAATATGGCAACTACAAAACGTGCAAACCAGCCAATACAGGCATATGTGGCGAAGTTAAGCTATACTGAAAAACTTTCTCCACACCCACAAGTGCGTGTTGCATTGGGATTTACAAATTGAAATCCTTTTCCATTTAGCCCATCACTAAAATCTAAAGTGGTACCAATAAGGTATAAAAGACTTTTTTTATCTACCACAATTTTAAGCCCGTTGTCCTCATATATATCATCACGTTCTCCAATTTCGGCATCGAACCCAAGGTTGTACATCAAGCCTGAGCAACCTCCTCCTTTTACAGATACACGTAAATTATAGTTTGTAGGATGTCCTTCCTTCTCACGAAGTGTTTTAAGTTCAACTTTTGCTTTATCTGAAATAGTAATCATAGCGGTGTTAATTTAAGTTAAAGGATTTAAAACTACACTAAAAACAGTTATGGTTTGCATATCTCGGCTATAATATAATTTGTCTAATGCTTCATACACATCTTTTGCTCTAAAGTAGGAAGTGTGTAATTCCTTATCGCTTTTTGCCGCCCACTGAATGGTATAAGGGCTTTCCTTTTCACGGTAATTTTTTACATACTCAAGCATTTCTTTAAGCGCATCTATTTTTTCATAGGTAGTAACTGTATGAAATAAGAAGGACTGATTATGCCTCGGATTGATCGTAATAAGGTCTAATTTAATTTTCCCATCTATTTGAGAATAGTTGAAAACCATCGAATTACTGTCCAAGCCTAAGTGGGATTGAATATCTTTTTGAATTTTTGCCAATTCAACATGTATATCTGCCGATTGTTCTAACATAAGTGTTATTGATAGTACATTTGCGATTAAATATAATCAGTTGGTAACTGATTAGTACAAAATTACAGAATTGAAGAATAAATACTAGTGTGTTAATTGCTAAATTGGTTTACTAAATTTCTGCTTAAATTTTTTCTTTGGATAAGACAAAAAATGAAAGCATAGCAACGATACGGTTGAAATTTTTAACACAGTACAAAGGAAAAAGATTGGAAAAATAGGGAATGAATTTAGTAATTAACGCACTAGCATGCAAAAAATAGAACATCTTGGCATTGCTGTTGAAAATTTAGAAGAAGCAAATACACTTTTTTCTAAATTACTTGGCACCCAACATTATAAAGTGGAGGAAGTAGATAGCGAAAAAGTAGCAACTTCTTTTTTTAAAATAGGAGATACAAAGATTGAATTATTAGAAGCGACTGCAGAAACATCTGCCATTCACAAATTTATTCAAAAACGAGGGAAAGGGATTCATCATATTGCTTTTGGTGTAGATGATATTTATGCTGAAATGAAACGGTTGGAAGGAGAGGGGTTTGAATTATTAAACGAAGTGCCAAAAGAAGGAGCAGATAATAAATTAGTGTGTTTTTTGCACCCAAAAACTACAGGTGGTGTGTTAGTAGAAATTTGTCAGGACAAAAAATAATGGAGAATAGCGAAAAAAGAACCGAACTAGGTGAACTGGGAGAGTTTGGGTTGATAGATCAAATTCAACAATCCGTTGAACTTAGAAATGAATCGAGTGTATTAGGAATTGGAGATGATGCTGCACTTATTGATGCAGGAGAGTATTACAAAGTGGTATCAACCGATTTGTTAAGTGAAGGAGTTCATTTCGATTTATCTTATTTCCCACTAAAGCACCTTGGTTATAAAGCAGTAGCTGTAAACGTATCGGATATTGCAGCTATGAATGCTGTTCCTGAGCAAATTGTAATTAGCCTTGCACTAAGCAACCGTTTTTCAGTAGAGGGCATTAACGAGTTTTATGCAGGCGTATATATGGCTTGCGAAGATTATAAAGTGGATTTAGTAGGAGGGGATACCTCATCTTCACCTGGAGGACTATTTATTTCCGTTACTGCCATTGGCAAAGTAGCAAAAGACAAAGTTGTAAAACGAAGTGGAGCTAAAGGCAAGAATATTATTTGTGCTACGGGTGATTTAGGGGGGGCTTATGTTGGGTTGCAAGTACTCGAAAGAGAAAAGCAAGTGTTTTTAGCTGACCCTAATATGCAACCTCAGCTTGAGAAGTATGAATATATGGTGGGTCGTCAGTTAAAACCCACGGCTAGAATGGATATTATTCATGAGCTAGATGAACTTGGAATAGTGCCTACTTCTATGATTGATATTAGCGATGGGCTGGCTTCTGAACTGCTACATCTACAAAAGCACTCTGGTCTTGGTATTAAAATTTACGAAGATAAATTGCCGATTGACAACCAAACCTATGAAACTGCAGTTGAATTTGGCCTCGACCCGATCACATGTGTGCTAAATGGGGGAGAAGATTACGAGTTACTCTTCACCATCAGCCAATCTGATTTTGAAAAGCTAGAGAAACACCGTGATATCCACTTTATTGGCTTTATGGATGAAACCGATAAGGATGCGGGTCTCGTAACCAAATCTAAAACCTGGGTGCCACTAAAAGCGCAAGGCTGGAATCATTTTAAGAAATAAGTGTTTTTTATTCCGTCATTACCGGATGTAAAACCCGGTAATCTCTTGCGTTTACCAGCGCATTTTAGAGAGAATAATGAAATCATTTTAAAGTGGATTCTGCGATAGTACCTACCAATTCTTTATCACTAAAAATAAGTAGTTTGTGGTCTCAACGAGATGCTAAGACTAGTTGAGGAGATGATTTTTGGTTCACTGAATAAGAAATGAGACTCTTCGCATGGAATGCTCAGAGTGACGGCCTTTAGCTTACCGTCATTCTGAAGGCTCCGCCTGAAGAATCTCTTTTAGTAGAAGTGAGGGGTTTTTATTTGCTCTCAATCAACTTCTCCAATCTTAATAATCGCTCTTCCAAACTCTTTATTTTTTCATTGCTCTCTTGTTCAAATAAAGTGTTTTTAGCTTCTAGCTCTTTAACGGCTTCAATTAAATGTGGGATAAGCCCAACATAATTAACCGATTTATACCCATCTGAAGCTTCTTTTACTAATTCTGGAAATATTTTTTCTACTTCTTGGGCTATTAAACCTGTTTGTAGGCTTTCCATATCATGTGGTTTTACGGTATTCCATTTATAATTAACCCCTTGCAATTGGCTAAGTTTGCTTAGGCTTTCAGCCAACGGGGCAACCTCCTTCTTTAGCCTTGCATCTGAAAGCTGGGTAAGAGTACCTGCTAGCGTGCCATCGCCATTTTTATAAATAATTAAGGCATCTGAGCGAGCAAAAAGACTAGTTCCATTTCCTATTACAAATATCCGATCAGAACTGTTATAAGATGTTGTTGAATTGGGTACATAGTCAGTATTATTAATTCCAACTACTACTTCAGCCAATGATTTTGCTAATAATTGGCTACCAATTGTACCGCTTGCATTTCCAGATGCAAATGAATTATGCCCTAAAACAGATGAGTACCATCCTGACGCAGTAGAGTTAACCCCCATCGCAAAGGAAAAATTTCCTGAAGCTACATTGTTCCCTCCTAAGGATACAGAAACATCGCCACTTGCCACATTTTCACTTCCAGTTGCAAAAGAAGCAAAGCCTCGATTTACCTCATCCCACTCATCAATTGACATATAGCCAGCTCTAAATGCCCCTTTACTTTTATCAAAAAACATACGCCTGTCATTAGCCCAAATGCCGTTGTCGTCTAATTGGGGGCTGCCAAACACAAAATCATCAGTTGCGTAATCACCTGGTGCATTGGAGGTAACGTTAGCTGTTGTAGAGAAATTAGCATCCAAATAAGTACTTAGGTTAATAGTCGTTGGAGATCCATTATTGGTTATTTTTAGATTATTACTTGTTAATTGCAAATCTTGTATTTCATTGGTTGGACTATAATCCGCATCATTTACGGCATCGGTAAAGCTACCCCCACTATTAGATAGGGTTACTGTACTGCCTGTTTTAGAAATTGTTTGCAACTCGTTGGAAGTGCTGGCATCGGCATCGTTCACATTAATCCCAAGTGTGGCTCCACTTGAAAGG
>JAMOMJ010000389.1 GCA_027067135.1 Cyclobacteriaceae bacterium | reverse complement strand
ATTATATTCTTTGTGAATTGGTTGTCCTTAAAATTATAACTAACTGATTATCTTAATTTTAGAATTAGTCGACCCTTTGGTCGACTCACTCACATGAATTTTTCGGGTTAGATTAAAGAAGCCGCTGAAAAGCGGCTTCTTTAATGTTCTAAATATCGCACACCTCTTGTTACTCAATAAAATTTTTACATATTTTTACAATACTTTTTTAGCACTCTGATACATGACATTTTTAAAAATATTTTTTCTTACTTTCATATCCGTTTCAGCTTTTTCACAATCAACTGAAAAGCTAAAAGAGCTAAATACGCAATTTCCAGACTCTACAGAAATTGTATTTAATATAGGTAAATCCTACCTGTTTAGTCAGTCTGACTCTGCAGAAAAATATTTCAATAAAGCATTAGTTGCTTCTGACAGAAACAGTAATTTACTTTTAAAAGCCAATATTTTTAAGAGTTTTGGGATTTTAAATATGGTAAAGAGCCAATATGACTCAGCCATTTTTTACTATGATTTATCTGCTATAGTTTACGAAAAGATCAATCACAAAGAAGGTTATGCAGATGTACTTACCAACAAAGGGTTTGCCTTTTCTAAATTAGCTCGTTATACAGAGGCATTAGAATATACACACAAAGGGTTAGATATTTATGACAGCCTCCATTTGCTGGAAAAAACTAGTAATACATATACTAACCTTGGCATTATATTTCAATTAAATAACGATTTCGAAAAAGCCTTATCCAATTATCAAAAAGCAATTGATACTGCCCCCGATTATAAAAAAAATGTAAAACGCTCGTTAGTAAATATTGCCACCATTTATAATAAGCAGCACAAATACGATTCGGCTTTATCTATTTATACCATGGCTCAAGTAGCCATGGAAAAGGAAAACGACATTTATGGTTTATCCATAATCCACAATAATATTGGCGATGTATATTTTAGTTTAAAACAGTACCCAAAAGCTGCAGATCAGTTTAGAAAAGCAATTGATTATAAAAAGCAAATTAATAATAAGCAAGGCCAAGCCATCGCCTCCAAAAACCTAGCAGAAGTGCTCTTAAAAATGGGTAATATTAAAGAGGCCAACACCTGGGTAATTAAAAGTTTGGAGCTTAGTAAAGAAGTAAACAGCAAAAAGCAAATTTTAGATGCCTTGCTCCTTTCTGCAAAAATTAATCAAGAAGCAGGAAGCCATTCCACCGCCAATAAGTTTTATTCAGATTACATCTTATTAAAAGATAGCCTGGACAATGCAGAACAAATTAAGGCCATTGAAGAAATCCAAGAAAAATACCAATCGGAGCACCAACAAAAGGAAATTGCGGAGTTAGAAATAAAAAATAAGCAATCGCAATTAGAAATGGAAAAAGGCAATAACCAACGCAATATCTTGCTTTTTGTCATTGTATTAACATTGGTTTTTGCCGTATTTTTAACATACTCTATTCTAAATAATAAAAAATCACAAAGAATACTTGCTCAAAAAAATGAGCTAATCCAACTTGCTTTGGGCGATAAAGAAACACTGCTCAAAGAAATTCATCACAGAGTAAAAAACAATCTACAAATTATCTCTAGCCTGTTAAGTTTACAAACAAGATATATCTCTGACGAAAAAGCAATTCAAGCTGTAAACGAAGGCAAAAATAGAGTAAAGTCAATGGCTCTAATCCACCAAAAGCTCTACCAAAAAGATAATTTAACAGGCATAGAAATGGATGATTACATCCAACACTTAGTAGAAAGCTTATTTGTTTCTTATGGCATTAGCAGTAATAAAATCAAATTTACTACAGATATAGCACCAATTAGATTAGATGTAGATACAGCCATTCCTCTAGGACTAATTTTAAATGAACTTGTTTCTAACGCTCTAAAACACGCTTTTAAAAATGATGGAGGTGAGCTATTAATTGAACTAAAAGAGAAAAATAAAAAATTGCACTTTAAAATTAAAGACAACGGAAAAGGGGTTAGTGAGAAAGATAAAGACAAAAAAGAAGGGTTTGGCCTTAGGCTAATCAATTCTTTAGCGCGTAAATTAAAAGCAACAGTTTCTTTAGATAGTGCGCACGGAACTTGCTATTACATTGAAATTGAAAAATATAAAATAGTATGATAAAGCCTTCTATATTAATAGTTGAAGACGAACCAATAATTGCCGAAGACATTGCCATGAATCTGGAAGACTTTGGTTATACCGTATTAGATATTGTTGCTAGTGTAAATGAGGCTACCAACGTAATAGCTCAAAAAAAGCCTCAATTAATTTTGGTGGATATTAACTTAGAAGGAGATAAAAATGGAATAGACTTAGGCGTTCTGTTAAACAACAAATACAAAATTCCTTTTATTTACCTCACTTCGCATTACGATGATAATACAATAGCTTTGGCGAAAGCAACCAATCCTACAGGCTATATTCTTAAACCATTTGATGAGCGAGATTTAAAAATAAACTTAGAAATGGCGCTTTTTAAACAGAAGCCCTTTACGTACCAATCGGAAAAAATATTTGTTAAAAAAAATCAAAAGTTTATTGCATTGGCTCCACACCAAATTACCTATGTTGAAGCCATTGATAATTATGCCTATGTGCACACCGATACAGAGCGGTATATGATTAGCCACACCCTTAAAAGCATAGAAGAAAAGTTAATAGATAAGGGTTTTTTAAGAGTTCACAAATCCTTTCTCATTAATTTTGAACACATAGATTCCATTACAGATGGCTTTGTTTTATTAGGCACAAAACAAGTGCCCGTTGGCAAGGCTTACCGTACTATTTTGCTCGATTTTATAACTACCTTATAAATCAGCCTAAAGCAATACATACGTTCACTAAAAAAATAAGCGCATTCGCTAAAAAGCGGTTGTTTAGCATATTATAAAGTAAGATTATTAGGTTTTACACACTAAATCTTACATTTATGAAACATTTATTTTTAGGCATAATTCTAAGCCTTTTTACTTTTTCTAGCTATGCACAAGACTACTATTGGGTAGGTGGCTCAGGCGATTGGAGCGAATATGCGACCCATTGGGCTACAGCCTCTGGCGGAACAACTTTTCACACCCAAGAACCAACTAGCACCAATAATGTATTTTTCGATGCCAACTCATTTAGTGCATCAGGCCAAGTAATTACAACCAGTGGAACAATTAACTGCCACGATATGGATTGGAGTGGTACAACCAATTCGCCAACCTTTAATAGGTTAGATGTTAACACACTTAATGTTTCAGGCTCTATTACACTCGCAGCAAATGCTACTTATAACATAAGTAAAGTAATTTTAATTTCTGACGAAATAGGAAAAACACTTGATTTTAAAGGAGATAGACTTGTTGGTGCAAATGTAATCATAATTGGAAATGGAGAATGGAATTTACAGAGCAGCATTTTATCCAAAAACATATATTTTCAAAGTGGAACGTTAAATACCAATGATTTTGATATAAATGTAACGTTCAATTTCTATTTACAGAGCACTGGAGCCAAAGTATTTAATATGGGTAGCTCATTTATAACTACACCTGGCTGGCGAGTAAACGGGAGCAACATTACCTTAAACGCTGGTACATCTACAATTACTAGTAAATCTTTTTTAGGAGATGGCACCGGATCTGGCTCCTTTAACTATTATAATCTCCATTTACTCGCTTCATCATATGGGTATTTTAAAAGCAGTGCGTCTTTTAATGAAATTACAATTGACCCTGGGGCACAATTAGAACTAGAACCTGGGGCAACTTTTACTGCTAATAATATTATTGCTAATGGCGACAAATTTAATCCCATTACAATGTACTCAACATCTACTGGTACTGAAGCAACTTTTAACGTAGCATCAGGCACCATAAATGCAAGTTATCTAATATTAACGGATGTACACGCCACTGGTGGTGCCACTTTTAACGCAGATCAATCGGTAGATAATGGAAATAATACAGGTTGGAACATTACCCCAATTACCTCTCAAGATTATTATTGGGTAGGCAATGGAGGCAATTGGAATGAGGTTGCACATTGGGCAACAACTTCTGGAGGAAGTACAAAACATACCAGCTATCCTGGTCAGCTAGATAACGTGTTTTTTGATAACAATTCATTTAACGTTAATAATCAAGAAGTAATAATAAATATACCTGCACAATGCAATAATATGGATTGGACAGGTGCTTCCAATAACCCAAAAGTTATGGCTGATACAGGTAATCCTATAAATGTATATGGTGCAGCCATTTTTACAAATGGGGTTAGTAAAGAGGTTCGGTTTCTAAATATGATGTCAGATGCTAATGGAAACACATTAACGTCAGGAAATAATGGCATAATTCACTATATAAAATTTATTGGCAGGGGCGAGTGGACTTTACAAGACTCCATTTCTTGTAACGGTTTTCAAATCAGAAATGGAACTGTTAATTTAAACGATCAACCGATCTATGCAACTAATAGTTTTAGTATGTTCCCAGAGGCATCAGACCATATTACTTTAAATATGGGGAATAGCCATGTATATTCAAATCAATTCGTTGTGAGCGATTTCACCCCAAGTGTAATAACAATTAATTCAGGCACATCTACCATAGAACTTTCTGGTAACACAACTTTTGATGGTGAAGGGCTTACATTTAATAATGTTATATTTAATAGTGGAATGAGTTCAATTACAAGTGGAAATAACACTTTTGCTAATTTAACGCTAAAGCCAGGGGTACAACTTACAATGCCTGCAAATAGGTACCAAACCATTACTGGTGATTTAATTATTAATGGTACGAGTGTAGAACCAATTTCAGTAAAATCAAGTATTGATGGAACTCAAGCCACATTTAGTAAAGCTACGGGTACTGTAGAGGGCAATTACGTTACGCTCCAAGATAATACTGCCACAGGAGGTGCAACATTTAACGCTCGAGCTTCTATTGATAATGGAAATAACACAGGATGGAATTTTATTAAATTAGCACAAACAATTGCGTTTGATGCAATAGGTGCTAAAACCACTCTTGACCCTACATTTGATTTAACAGCTACTGCCTCTTCGGGTTTAGCTCTTACCTATATAAGTTCTAACGAAGCTGTAGCAACTATTTCAGGTAGTACGGTTACCATCATCGGAGCTGGCACAACTACCATTACTGCTTCGCAAAGTGGTAATGGAGATTATGAGCCTGCCCCAAATGCACAACAAGTGTTAACGGTTACCAAAACATCGCAAACCATTACTTTTTCTCCTTTGGTTAGTAAAACCATTGGTGATCCTGCATTTGATTTAACTGCAACCGCCTCTTCTGGTTTAGCTGTTACCTATACAAGTTCTGATGAAGCTGTAGCTACTATTTCAGGTAGCACTGTAACCATTATCGGAGCTGGAACAACTACAATTACAGCTTCACAAAGTGGTAATGGAGATTATGAGCCTGCTGCAGATGCGCAACAAGTGTTAACGGTAACAGTAATTAAAGCAGATCAGAGTATTATATTCGATGGACTAGCAGCCAAAACATTTGGCGATGCTAATTTTGAACTGACTGCAACCGCCTCTTCTGGTTTAGCTGTTACCTATGTAAGTTCCGATCTTAACGTAGCAACAATTTCCGGTAGAACTGTAACCATAATTGGAGCTGGTACTAGCACAATTACTGCTTCACAGGTTGGAGATGGCAGTACTAATCCTGCACCTAATGTTGAACAAGTGTTAACAGTAAATAAAGCTCAGCAAGTTATTACGTTTGAGTCTATAGCTGATAAATTAACCACCGATGCAGATTTTGATGTGGTTGCCTCTGCAACTTCTGGCTTAACTTTAAGCTACGCCATTACAGGCCCTGCCTCCATATCTGGGACAACAGTTAGCCTAAATGGAGAAGGCATGGTTGTAATTACTGCATCGCAAATGGGAGATGATAATTATAACTCAGCAGCAGATGTGGATGTAAGCTTTTTGATAACTGCGGCTTTAGTAGATCAAACTATCACGTTTGGTTCATTAGCTACCAAAACATTTGGTGATGAGGATTTTGATTTAACAGCAACTGCTTCTTCTAACTTGTCTGTTACTTACTCAAGTTCTGATGAAACTGTGGCCACCATTACTGGCAGTACTGTAACCATTATTGGAGCTGGTACAAGTACAATTACAGCTTCTCAAGCAGGAGATGAAACCTATAATAGTGCAACTAGTGTGCAGCAAACTTTAACAGTAAACAAAGCTGACCAAACAATTAGCTTAGAAGCCATTGCAGATAAGTTAACTACTGATGCCGCTTTTGATGTAGTAACTTCTTCAAGCGCAGGACTAACCGTTACTTTAAGCATTGCAGGCCCAGCTTCTTTAGCTGGCACAACCATTACGCTAGATGGAACAGAAGGTACTGTAACCCTTACAGCCACTCAATTGGGTAATGCTAATTATAATGAGGCTACTGAGGTAAGTGTAAGCTTTGCGATTACAACTCCTGCACTTTCAGACCAAATAATTACATTCGATGCTATTGAAGATCAATTAATCGAAAATGGAAGTTTAACCTTAATTGCCTCAGCTAGTTCCGAATTAGCAATTACTTATGAAGTAATTAGTGGCCCTGCTACCTTAAATGGAAACGTTGTAACATTTACTGGATTAGGTATGGTTACAATTAAAGCCTTACAAGCTGGCAATAGTGAGTTTGCCCCTGCTACACCTGTTGAACAAACCTTTGAAATAGTAACTGTAACAGCACTAGAAGTAGGTAAAACTACTAGTATTAGCTTCTACCCTAACCCTGCTCAAAATGCAGTGCATATAAAAGGTGCATACCAAGCCCTTAAAATAATAAATATCAATGGGGGTGTTGTGTATCAGTCTATGGAACAAAAAAACAGAATAGACATTAGCCAATTAATCTCTGGAAATTATATAATGCTCATTTCTACTAAAAATGGAACTGAGACTCATAAACTAGTAAAGAAATAAATATTGTTATTGAAACAGTAGTAACCTTCAAGGTCTCTTGGTAATTCAATCAATAACCTTGAAGGTTAAACTAACACAATTAAAAAAACATGAAAAATAGACATATAATACAGCTCGCACTTATTGCCCTTATTGCTTTTAACTTTGGTTGTGAGACCAAAACAGTTGATCCAACAGACCCTACTGACTTAGAATTACAATTAGAAGCATTAATGAATAATAACACAGCCTGGGGGCTTAATGGAGGCTCTGTTGTTAAAGATGGATTTGATGTAACTAGCCAATTCGATGGGTTTGCATTAAGCATAGGAGAGTTTACTTATACTACTCAAAATAGTTTAGACACCGCTTGGCCAAGTTCAGGCAATTGGGAGTTTGTAAACGATAACCCTAATAAAATACTCAGAAGCGATGGAGTAGAAATAACCGTAAACATTACAGGCAGCAAGCTTATTTTAAGCTACACCGTTTCAAATATTGGAGGCAAAACAAGTGGCATTAATGGTAATTATGAATTCACCTTAACCAGTAATTAATAAACCTAAATAAATCAAATGGATTATCTGATCTAATACTGTGTGTAAACAAGAATATCCTTTGATGAAAGAAGCCGCTTTTAGCGGCTTCTTTGTTTTAACCGGTTGTCAAATGGCTCTAATTTTACATCTAACAATTTCACCTTAGAATGAAAATTCCTATGCCTCACATTAATTATAAAGTTAGACTCTCGATAACTTTGGGCTGAAGGCACTTTCATTATCATTTTTTCTGATAATAAAAACTCTTCCATCAATGCTATTAATTGTGACGGTGCAGGTTTCTCCATCCAATTAGTGGGTAAGTCGTTAAGAACTTTTTCAAATATTTCTGTGGAATCTGGCACTTCTATTGTCATGCACACTCTTTTGAGTGGCAAATTGTTTTCATTAGCCAATATCTCCAATTTGGCTAATGAAATAGTGGACGAAGTGTAAATCACCCATTGCCCTGCCCTATTCCATCTTCCATCAGCATGCAAAGTTCCCTCTGGCGGCCATACATCTTTGTATTTCCACTTATCCAAATGGTAAAGTATCATCCGTATGTACTATACTCTATACGGTTAAAAGCCTTTTCCAACTCTCTTCTTCCTACCCTCGTAGATAATAACTCAACTGGTTTTATATTACCTAAATTTGAGTTTCGAGAAGTCATCCATTCTGATAACATTTCATCATCATCGTCAAAAGCAATAAGCCCTTTTTTCCAAAGGGTTGCAAAATCTACCAAGGCATCTAAATTTTTAGTACCTATATCGTTAAGTTGAACAAGTTCGTAGTATTTACTTTTACTAACGCCAACAACACCTGCCATATCTTGTGGAGATAGTTTTGTTTGCTTTTGTAACTCAACAATTGAACTGCCTGGCAAATGCGTTTCCTCTAATGAAGAGAAGTTTAAACCACACAGTAACCCAAGTAATGAAACTCCATACGCTACCATTGGCTCTTCTACTTTATTTGTACTTATGGCTTCATTTTTCATAATCAATCCATTTATAAACTTTAATATTCCAAATATATTACTTTTTTATGGAAATAAAAAATCCATTTATGGTTTTTTCTAATTTTCACTTCATAACTATTTCCAAGTTGTATATTTAAATTTAATTTACTGTCTAATTAAATATGTCCAAATACATTCTTGCCTTGGATCAAGGAACTACCAGTTCAAGAGCCATTATTTATAATACTGATGCACAACCTATCGCAACTGAACAAAAGGAATTTAAGCAAATTTTTCCTAAACCTGGTTGGGTAGAACACAACCCCATTGAAATTTGGGAATCTCAGCTAAAAGTAGCCAGAGACGTAATTATAAAGTCAAAAATAAGACCCGAAAACATAGCAGGTATTGGGATAACCAATCAAAGAGAAACCACGGTTGTTTGGAATCGAGAAACGGGCCAGCCTATTTATAATGCCATTGTTTGGCAAGATAGACGCACAAGTAAATATTGTGAAAACCTCAAGTCAAAAAACCTAGAGGCTACCTTTAGCTCCAAAACAGGATTGGTACTAGACTCCTACTTTTCAGGAACAAAAATTAATTGGATACTTAATAATGTAGATGGGGCAAAAGAACAAGCTATGAATGGTGAATTAGCCTTTGGCACTATCGATACCTGGCTTATTTGGAATCTAACTAATGGAAAAAATCACATTACTGATGCCAGCAACGCAAGCCGTACTATTTGTTTTAATATTCATACAATGGAGTGGGATCAAGAACTGCTCGATATTTTAGAAATTCCACGCTCTATGTTGCCAGAGGTAAAAGATTCAAGTGGAAAAATTGCGTTGGCAACAGAATTAATATATAAGAAAATTTATCCAATCACAGGCATTGCAGGAGATCAACAAGCCGCCTTGTTTGGCCAAATGTGTACTGATACTGGTATGGCAAAATGTACCTATGGAACAGGTTGTTTTTTGATGATGAATATTGGAGATAAGCCAGTACCATCAAAAAATAAGTTGTTAACAACAGTGGGTTGGAAAATAAATGGAAAAACAACTTATGCCTTAGAAGGAAGTGTGTTTATGGGAGGCGCCACAATCCAATGGCTAAGGGATGGACTTAAGTTTTTTAAAGATGTAGCTGAAAGTGAGTCTTTGGCAACCAGTATTAATAGTACTGATGGAGTGGTTGTGGTTCCTGCCCTAACTGGCCTTGGGGCTCCTCATTGGAACCCTGATGCACGAGGAACTATTGTGGGCATTACGCGAGGAACCACAAGTGCCCACATAACAAGAGCAGCATTAGAAAGTATATGTTACCAAGTTAACGATGTACTTTCAACGATGAGCAAGGATAAAGGAAGTAACATTCAGGAGTTGAGAGTTGATGGAGGAGCCACTGCAAACAACTTTTTGGTGCAGTTTCAATCTAACATTTCCTCCATAGATGTGCTAAGGCCTATTAATCATGAAACCACAGCTTTGGGAGCAGCCTACTTAGCAGGACTTGGGGTAGGGCTTTGGCAAATGGAGGAATTAAAAACAAAGTGGCAAATTGACACAAAATTTATCCCAAACATGACTAGAGAAGATGCTGACAAGCATAACGAGTTGTGGCTAAAAGCTGTTGAACGATCTAAAAACTGGGCATCATAAGTAAGTAAGTAAAATGAAAAGAGAAGCTGGAATTAAGGAAATTGAAAATCAAGATAAAACTTGGGATGTAGTGGTAATTGGAGGTGGAGCCTCAGGGTTAGGAGCAGCGGTTGATGCGGCAGCAAGAGGATACACAACCCTTCTTTTGGAAAAATATGATTTTGCCAAAGGCACTTCCAGCCGTAGCACAAAATTAGTACATGGTGGGGTTCGTTATTTAGCCCAAGGAGATGTTTCATTGGTGCTCGAAGCCTTAAAAGAAAGGGGGTTACTAAAGCAAAATGCCCCTCACCTAGTTAAGAACCAGAAATTTATTATTCCTAATTATACCTGGTGGTCGAAACCATTTTACACCGTAGGGTTAAAGCTATATGATGTAATGGCTGGAAAATTAGGACTTGGACCTTCGGTAAATATATCTAAAGAAGAAACCATCAAAGCCATCCCAAACCTACAAGACGATGAATTGGAAGGTGGTGTAATTTACCATGATGGGCAATTTGATGACTCAAGACTAGCCATTAATCTCGCACAAACACTTGTTGAAAATGGTGGAGCTGCCATTAACTATTGTGGCGTTACTGGTTTTATAAAAAACGAGAAAGACGAAATTTCTGGAGTTATTTGTAAAGATAAAGAAACAGAAAAAGAATATACTATAAAGGCAAATGTCGTTGTAAACGCCACAGGGGTTTTTACAGATGATATCCTCAACATGGATGAGCCAGGTAAAAAAAGAACAGTAGTTCCAAGCCAAGGAGTACATATTGTGCTCGACTCCTCTTTTTTACAAAGTGATTCAGCTATTATGATTCCCAGAACAGATGATGGTAGAGTATTATTTGCTGTTCCTTGGCATGGCAAAGTAGTTGTGGGTACAACCGATCATTTGGTAGAGGAATCTAGCATTGAACCTCGCGCCTTGGAAGAGGAAATAGAGTTCATAATGAAAACTGCAACCCGATACCTTGAAAAAGCTCCTACTCGCAAAGATGTTAAAAGCATTTTTGCAGGCTTACGACCACTAGCTGCTCCAGCAGATGAGGATGAAAAAACAAAGGAGATTTCAAGAAGCCATAAAATATTGGTTTCACTATCAGGACTTGTAACCATAATTGGTGGCAAATGGACTACCTATCGAGCAATGGCAGAGGATGTAATTAATAAAGCTGCATTACTTGGAGGACTTGACGAGAAAAAATGCGTAACCGAACATATGCCTATTCATGGTTATGTGAAAAATGTAAAACGTGAAAACCACTTATATGTGTATGGAGCCGACATTCCTGAGCTAAAACAATTGATTGTTCAGAACCCTAAATTGGGAGAGCAACTGCATCCTGATTTACCCTATTTAAAAGCAGAAGTTATTTGGGCAGTGCGAAAAGAAATGGCAAGAACCATTGACGATGTATTAGCAAGGAGAACAAGATCATTATTTTTAGATGCCAAGGCAAGTATTGAAATGGCTGCAGAAGTTGGCGAGTTAATGGCCAAAGAAATGGGTAAAAGATATAGCTGGACACAAGAGCAAATTAAGTCCTATACAGAAAACGCCAAAGGCTACATATTAGAATAATGAACTCAAGTAAATATTTATATATTACGCTGATTATCTTATGGTTAGCACATTGCAGCCAAGTAAATAATCAAGATAAGCTACAAGATATGGTGATAGAAAATGCAGTAATTGCGCATAGAGGAATGCCCCGACATGCGCCAGAAGAAACAGCCCCTTCCTATTGGCTTGCAAAAAAACTCGGAGCCGATTATCTAGAGGCAGACTTACAGCGCACAAAGGATGGCATCATTATTTGCCTTCACGATAACAACCTAAAGCGCACCACTAATATCGAAGAAATATATCCTGAAAGGGCAAACGACCCAGTGAGTATGTTCAGTCTTGCTGAGTTAAAAAAATTGGATGCAGGTAGTTGGTTTAATAAGGCTAACCCTGATTTTTCCCGCCCTTCATTTAATGGGTTGCCCATTATAACATTAATCGAATTAATTGATATTGCCGAAGCAGATAACGAGCCCATTGGGCTTTACTTAGAAACAAAAAATCCTGAGTTATTTCCACATATTGAAAAAGATTTATTTGAATTATTAGATGCTAGAGGTTGGGCTAATAACCCAGATAAGAAATTAATTTTGCAAACTTTTTCAATAGAAAGCCTTAAGAACTTAAACGAGTATTTCAATAACACTCCGAAATGCATGCTTTTATGGAACGATGAAGAATTCCTAATTGGAGGGGTAACTCCTGAAAAATTACAGAAGGCCTTAAGTTACGGGAAAGCCTATGGAGCAAAAATCGTGGGGCCTAGCTTTAAAGGTGAACTAAATAATTATTTTAATCTTATGGAGGATTGGATGATTAAGCTTTACCACGATAACGACTACATAATCCACCCTTATACATTCGATACCAAAACTGATTTAAACTATGCTCCTTCTTGCGAAGGACAATTTACCAATCGGTCAGATTTATTATTGGATTATTATGAAAGAGAACATAAATCCATCGAAGAAATTTTGACTGAATTAAAATATTAACTCAAACCATTTCACTCATCATTCCTGCATAGGCAGCAATCTGTTGATAAGAATGCACTAAGAAAATAAAGATTCCTGCTTATGCAGGAATGACGTAGAAATTTTAATAAATATGAATGAATTAACAGCAGAATTTATAGGCACCGCCTTCCTCCTCCTCTTAGGAACTGGAGTGGTAGCCAATGCCACTTTAAATAAAACACTAGCTCAAGGTTCTGGTTGGGTGCTAATCACTTTCGGGTGGGGATTAGGTGTATTTGTGGGTGTTATTGTTGCTGGCCCTTATAGTGGGGCGCATTTAAACCCAGCAGTTACTATTGGATTGGCAGTAGCTGGAAAATTTGCTTGGGCTAAAGTCTTTGGCTACACTTTAGCACAGTTAGGTGGTGCATTTACAGGCAGCTCACTTGCATGGTTCCTCTATTCTTCTCAATATAATGAAACAACCGATTCAGCAACTATCTTAGGAACATTCTCAACTGGGCCAGCCATACCAAATACCGTTAGAAACTTGTATAGCGAAATATTAGGAACCTTTGTATTGGTGTTTGTGGTGCTTTATATTGCAGGCGCAAGTTTTACGGCTGATGCCCTTCCAAATGCCAAAATAGGATTGGGTTCTATAGGAGCTTTCCCTGTAGCATTTTTAGTGGTAGCAATAGGAATGAGCTTAGGAGGTACTACTGGCTATGCTATAAATCCTGCACGAGATTTGGGGCCAAGAATTGCTCATGCCCTACTACCTATTAAACACAAAGGCAGTAGTAATTGGGGGTACGCCTGGATTCCTATTTTAGGCCCAATTATAGGTGGAATACTAGCAGCCCTACTTTACGGAGTATTATAGGCGTATAAGTAGGGAGAAAGCAAGCTAACATTTCCAACGTTTAAGGTGATTTTTCAGGACTAACACAATGGTAGCTTTATGTTGTCAAAACTCAACATAAACAAACCCCATGAAAAACAACCGGTTACTCCAAGCGTCAACCCTTTGGATTAATTTTCTTCTCCTA
The DNA here is from genome assembly GCA_027067135.1 of Cyclobacteriaceae bacterium. Taxonomy (GTDB): domain Bacteria; phylum Bacteroidota; class Bacteroidia; order Cytophagales; family Cyclobacteriaceae; genus JAKISE01. The sequence goes on along the minus strand of JAMOMJ010000389.1, from coordinate 1,267 downwards.
TTTTTAATCAGCTTTAGTAACTACGCTTCTCCAAATCGAATAAGCGGCTTTCATCTAGACGAAGGGTTTTATAAATCCACCTTTAAGTTTAAGTCAGTTCATAACCTTATTATCATGCCTGTGGTAATTGATGGGCAAAAACTCAACCTCATTTTTGATACTGGTATGAATTCAATTCTAGTATTTGATCGGAAAAGTATTTCGACTTGGAAAGAACGAGAGAAGCATATTATCAAATTTAGCGGCCTCGGTAAAGGAAGCTATATCAAAGGCTTTAGATTAGACGACATAACCGTTAAAATGCCAAATATTAAAGGGAAAGGTATCAGTTTAGTGGTAACACCGAACCTGAAATTTCCCAAGCAGATAGATGGCTTAAAAATACATGGTGTATTCGGCTATCAATTACTCGCAAAATTCATAGTACAAATTGATTATAAGAATGAAATAATTACACTGACTGACCCAGCCTATTTTGTGCCTTCCAAAAATATTACTGCTTTAGATTTAACTGTATTTAATACAAAGCCCTACGTAAAATGCTCTGTGGTTATTAATGAGAAGGAATATCTTTTAAATTTTCTGGTGGATACAGGTGCTGAAGCAGCTTTAATATTGCGCTCAAGCTCCATCAATTTTAAGAAATCCAAATCAGGATATAACCATCTTGGCGTTGGCTTAGCTGGTAATTTAATGGGAAATAAAGTCATAATTAATGATTTTGTTCTTGGAGATCATCATTTATCAAAAGATTTTGAAGCCTTAGTGCCCTTTAAGGATTCGTACCCAAACGAAAGCCCCAAATTAATTAGAGACGGCACCATAGGAGGAGAAACGCTGAGGCAATTTATTGTAACGTTCGACTATTTTAATAATAAGCTCTATTTAGGGCTTGCTGAAAAAGTCCCAAGTGCGTTTAGATACGAACAGGCAAAGCGAAGATGTATAAGAATACTTCGAGTTGAAGCCTGTGAAGTAGATGACGTGCTTGGGGCTAACTTAAAAAATCCTATACTGCTTTTTTAAAGTGCACGGATTTTAGCATTTTTTACTAAAACCCTTTCACTTCAAACCTAAAAAAAAGATTTAATTATTTAATATTCAATTTGTTAAGTGTTTTTCAGCAAGCCCTATTTAGAAAAGCGCTCAGTAAACACAACCTTTTTCAAATCAGAATATTGCAATTTACCCTGAGATATCGAAAGGCCTCAGTTAAGTTAACACTTTCTAATAGAGATTCTTCACTTCGTTTAGAATGACTAAAACT
>JAMOMJ010000388.1 GCA_027067135.1 Cyclobacteriaceae bacterium | reverse complement strand
AGACCTTGAAAGTTTAAGGGACATCATTATAAAAACGCCTTATCGAATAAACAATAACTCTCTGTATTTTGGCAATGGCCAATCTTCATCGTCCACTAAAAGCTCCAATTTATCCACCGACTTACGAATTTTATCAAAGTACTTTTCTTTGATATCATCGCAATACGCAATGGCTTTTTTTGCAGAACCTTCAATTTTGTTCACTCGTTTCCGTTCTTGAAGCATTTCATCTGAATCTTTAATCAAGTGATCAATCAATTCAGATATTTCCTTAATACTCGGTTTGATATGATCATTTTTTAGACCTAAGTCTTTTAAGCCTTTTGCATTATCGATTAGTTTATTCTGATACTTAATGGCCGTTGGAATAATATGATTCATAGCTAAATCGCCCATCGAACGTGCTTCTATTTGAACCTTCATAATATAGTTCTCATAATTAATCTCATTACGCGCCTCTAATTCTGGCTCAGAAAGCACACCAAACTTCTTGTAAAGCTTAATAGATTCCTTACTAACAAAAGCCTTTAAAGCTTTTGGAGTATCTTTTACATTGGCCAAATTCCTCTTTTTAGCTTCTTTCACCCAACCTTCAGAATAACCATCTCCTTCGAAACGAACATGTTTAGATGCTTTGATATAAGCACGCAATATATTCACAATCGCCAAACGTTTGTCCTCTCCTTTTTCAATTAGGGTATCCACTTTAGTAGCAAAATCCGTTAGTACGTCTGCCACAATTAGGTTTAGCACCGACATTGGAGAAGCTACATTTGTATCAGAACCAACGGCTCTAAACTCAAATTTATTTCCTGTAAAGGCGAATGGAGAGGTTCTATTTCTATCTGTATTATCGAGTATAATTGAAGGAATTTTATCAATCCCTAATTTCATATACATATTATCCCCTTTCTCCACTTTAATGTTGCCATTATTTTCTAGCTCATCGAGCACAGCCGAAAGCTGCGAGCCTATAAATACTGACATAATTGCCGGAGGAGCCTCATTGGCACCCAAACGGTGGTCATTGCCTGCAGAGGCAATACTTGCCCTTAACAATTCTGCATGATCGTGCACCGCCTTAATCGTGCAAACAAAAAAGGTGAGAAATTGCAGGTTATCTCTGGCGCTGCTGCTTGGCTGAAATAAATTAACCCCAGTATTTGTAATCAACGACCAGTTATTATGTTTTCCATTGCCATTAAGGTTAGCAAATGGCTTTTCGTGAAATAGCACTTTTAATTTATGACGAACAGAAACCCTATTCATTACGTCCATCAACAACTGATTATGATCGGTAGCCACATTGATTTCTTCATATAATGGGGCAACCTCAAACTGACTTGGGGCGACCTCATTATGACGAGTCATTACCGGAATGCCTAGTTTGAGTGCCTCAATTTCAAAATCCTTCATAAAATCATACACACGGCTTGGAATAGATCCAAAATAATGGTCATCCAATTGTTGGCCACGCGCAGGACTATGCCCAAACACGGTGCGGCCACTCATTACTAAATCTGGTCTTGCATCGTGCAAGGATTTATCTACCACAAAGTACTCCTGCTCACAACCCAAAGAAGCCGTTACTTTATTTACGCTCTTATCAAAATACTGACACACACGCTGAGCCGCTTCATCTATAGCCTCTACGGCTTTTAATAAAGGTGCTTTATTATCCAATGCCTCACCTGTGTATGACACAAATACGGTAGGAATACATAAAGTTCGCCCCAAGATAAATATGGGTGAGCTTGGATCCCAAGCTGTGTAACCACGGGCTTCGAATGTGCTTCGGATACCACCATTTGGAAAAGAAGAAGCATCAGGCTCTTGCTGCACAAGGGTGCCACCTTTTAGTTGTTCAATACCTGCAGACGCATCAAAAAACGAATCGTGCTTTTCGGCCGTGGCTCCTGTTAAAGGTTGAAACCAGTGCGTGTAATGGGTAATTCCTTTTGACATGGCCCAAGCCTTAGCGGCTGAAGCCACCGCATTGGCTGAGTTTTCATCAATGGTCTCCCCTTTTTCAATTGCCTTTTTAACTTTTTTGTAGGCTTCAGGCGATAATGCCTGCCTCATTTTGGCTAAATCAAATGAATTTTCACCAAAATAATCAGAAACCTTATTAGATTCTGCTTCGGCTCTAACAACCGCTCTGTTTTGAACTTCTTCGAGTGCTTTAAATCGTAAACGTGCCATATATTTTTACTATTGGGTTTATTTTCACCCAAAAATATATAAAAATATATAGTTTTTAAAGAAATAGGGTAAATATTAACCCTATTTTTAATTTGCACAAAAAATAATTTATAAATTCGATTAAACGTCCAACAACAATTCTTTCAACCTTAAAGATACTTCTAAACCTCTTTCGTATAAATCATTTGAGTAGGGTAGGCGAAATCAAGTTCATGTGCCGTAAACTGCTTGAGCACTTCAAGGTTAATTTGGGTTCGAGTACCCATTATATCTGCCCCTGATTTTATATAATAGATAAAGGTTATTTCTAAAGCCGAATCACCAAAGCCTGAAAAACCAATAATTACCTTTTCTTCTAAATCTCCATTGGCAGTTGCTATGTCCTCTAATAATTTCATGGCTTGTTGAATTTGTTCAGCCGTTACATCATAAACTAGCCCAAGTGTATTTACAATTTTACGAGAAGGCTCTTCCGACACATTCTCAATCATAGAATCAGCAATTTTCGCATTGGGGATCGTTACCATTCGCCCTTCCAAAGTTCTCATACGAGAGCTCCGTAAGCCTACTTCATAAATTATCCCATCGAAATCACCAATTTTAACCCTATCTCCTACTTTAAATGGCTTATCCGTAAAAATGGTAAAACCTCCAAAAAAATTTGCCACCGTGTCTTTTGCAGCCATTGCCAAGGCCAAGCCTCCAATACCAAGACCTGCAATAAGTGGAGCAATTTGGATTCCTGCATTGTTTAGTGCCACAATAATTCCCAAAATCCAGATCATAGCACGAACAGCCTTTCTTATAACAGGCAAAATCATATCATCTAAATCTGTATCCGATTTTTGCGCCATTGGTACTACATATTGCTCAATTAAGGCATCGAATAACCGTGCAATCATCCATGTTACATTAATTATGATGGCAGCATGTAAACTATGAAGGATAAAGGAATCAAGTCCCTCAGAAAAGTGTAACCTATTTAAACCAAACCAAAAACCCATTACAGTGATGATAACCACTAAAGGCTCCTCGATCATATCTATGATAATATCATCAAATTTACCTTTAGTCTTGTGGGTAATTCTTTTAACCGTCTTACTCATAAACCAATAGAGTATTTTACCAATAAAAATGGAGCCAATTATAATTAATATAGAAATAGACCAATCAGAGAGCGTGTTTCCGTAATAAGTGGTTGCAAAAAGGTTATCGAAGTTCATAGATTAGCTTAGTTAAGATCGTATATGTATTGCGATTCCAAATGTACTATTTGCAATTATTTTATCCTAAAAATATTAGACAGTCAGCAAGTGGCTTGCTTGCAAGTTCATATTATATTAAATAATCGCTAGTATTTTGAAAGAGTCATCTGGTGGCTATATCTATTATTTTAACTATCTTCCGCCTTATGGAAATGGCTATTCTAAATGTATTCTACTTAATCTTACTCATAGCACTGCTGGTTAGGCTTATCGAAAAGGTTAAATCAACCTCGATAAAGGCTTTTTTCAAGACGAATGAGCCGTATATGTTTTTAATATTATGCACCATTGGTATTGTTCCAATTTTTGTTATGGGTGTAGGAGTAATTGCGAACAAATCACCTAGTGAAATTTCGGCAAACACCCAGTTAAATATCAGCACCTTTATGGCCTTTCTCATTTCTTTTGTTTGGCTACTTTATGTCCGAAAAATTGACATCTATGAAAAAGAACGTTGGGGTCATATTATAGTCACATTTATAATGGGAGCCTTTTTTAGTTATTTTGCTCCCATTGGTTATGGTATTTTTAGTGCTTTTGGGGTTGATTTAAACAATAGGCCAATTAACGATTTTTTATATTCCATTTTCATAATTGGAGGCATTGAAGAAACCGTAAAAATTACCCCCTTCCTTATTCTTTTAAAGTACACTAAGGCCGCAGACGAACCTTATGACTACATCCTTTACCCAAGCATAGCCGCCCTCGGTTTTGCCTTTGTAGAAAATATAAGCTATATCAACTCCAGTGGTTTATTTAATATTGGCGGGCGGGCTTTGTACTCCACCGTGGCTCACATGGTTTTTTCATCAGTGATTGGATATGGCATGCTCTTAAGTAAATTCGGTATTACGAAACGCTCCAAACGATTATCCTTTTTATTCGCCTTTGCCATTGCTGCTGCTATGCACGGCTTTTACGATTATTGGCTAATCAATGATTTTGTAAGTAGTTTTTCATTTATCACAACGCTTTTCTTTCTAGCTACCATTCATATTTGGTTTGTGTTAAAGAATAATGCTATTAATATGTCTAATTACTACGACCCTAAAACAACACTTGATAATGGCGGCTTAAAATGGTATCTCATCATGTCATTATCAGCAGTGTTAATGATTGGCTACCTTATTGTAAGCTATGTGTATGGAATGGAATGGGGCAATCAATACCTTGTTCAATCCTGGGTTGCCTATGGCTATATAATTCTCTATTTTTCATTGAGTTTTAGTAGATATAAAATAAAACACGGTCGGTTATCAAAAATTAAAGTACCTCTTGACTTTTTTATTCCTAAACCTATTAAACGAGATTAATTAAGATGCAATTAACCATTTCAACTCCAGCCCTATTATTTCCAGCCATTACTTTGCTATTATTAGCCTACACCAATCGCTTTTTAGCACTGGCAACACTCATCAGAGGCTTGCATAGTAAATTTAAAGCTGACACTACCCATCATCTTCTAATAAAGCAGATTAAAAACCTGCGGTCTCGACTAACGATGATAAGGTATATGCAAGCTTTTGGGGTTTTAAGCTTTGTATTTACCGTTATCTGTATGTTTTTATTATTTCAAGAGTTGACCAACTGGGCGAATATCGTGTTTGGCATTAGCTTGTTTAGTCTTTTACTCTCCTTAGTTATTTCGCTCATAGAAATACAAATTTCAACCAAAGCACTAGAGTTAGAGCTAAGTGATATGGAGAAATAAGCCCATCTAAAAACCACAAAACCTATCCTGTAACCATAAATTCTTCGAGCGGAGCTCTACCATTGACAGGTTTTTTTCCGCTGTATTCTAACTAAGAAACTCTTAGGTCAGACGATAGTCGGACTAGCTACCCCCCCAATCGGTCTGACTAACGTCCGACCTTAGCTGTCATTTCCCTACGCTGATTTTATTTTAAAATTCCGCCCTCAGAATGACTTGTATAAAGGCTCAACAATGTCGCTCTGAGCATTCCATGCGAAGAGTTTCTCTTTCATAATAAGGTATTTCATATTTAATAGAGATTCTTCGGGCGAAGCCAAAGAATGGCAGGCTTTAGAGCTTTGTTGTCCCATAATTAGACATACTTTTTGTTTTTGGGACTTAGTACATAATCAAAAGTAGTTCTAAGAGCCAGAATCAATCATAAAGAATATTGGCACATTAATAGACTATAAAGTTCTTAGTTGAGGTATCAAAGTGGTTAATGCATCAACAAAAACATTTTATTGTCAGGCATTAGATAAAGCAAATGGCAATATTAGTTTGGCTTATAAAGGGAGGTAGCTCCCTTTATTTTTGTTCCAAGAATTCAAAAAATACCTTATTAAATTCTTGCGTTTGCTCTATATGAGGCAAGTGTCCCGCCTTTCCTATCAGAGTAATGTCAATAGCTGGTATTTGTGCTTCGGCTAATGGAATGGTTTCTGCAGGCTTCACCACCTGGTCTTCTTTGCCCATTATCATTTTAACAGGAACGCCACTTTGCGATACCTTAGTCATATAGGCATTAAAACTTCGTTTATTTTTTCTGGTAGAAAGTAAGGCATGCACAAATCCTTTATATTCCATTTGAGGCAAATACAACTCTGGCCAATAACCAAATCTTTTAGGGTCGTAAAAATCGGCCAATTGAGAGGATGCCATACTGGGGGCTTGTTCTCGTAAGGCTTTAGCCACTTCTCTATTACATAATTTTATTTCTGTGCTATCCTGTTTTTCAACGGGTTCAAACCCGCTTGGATCTACGAGGATAAGATTCTTCACACTTGCGGGTTGCAAAGCAGTATAATAAGAAACGATTCTACCACCCCAGGATAAACCAACCAAATTAAAGGGCTTCTTTATTTCTAGTTTATTAGTTAACTCATCTAATTGTCGGTACGAAAGGTTAATGTCATATACAATTTCAGGCCTGTCTGAAAAACCTCTACCAAACACATCATACCGCAACACACGGTAGCCTTTTTCAATACTTGCTGTGTAGGTAGAATCCCAAATATAGGAAGGAACGGAAAATCCGTGAACTAATACGATAGTCTCTTCTGCATCATCAGGCCCGCCTAATTCATAATACGTATAACCATCTGATAATTGTATAAAATGGTCGGCTCCAATACTGTCACGTACTTGTTGATTAATTGCTTTGGTTTCGAAATAATGATGTGGAGGGTACTCTTCTACATTTGACTGCTCTTTTGGGGAACAAGAACAAAACAGGAGACCTAAGGCAACTGGGGTTAAAAATAGATTTTTCATATTGACGACATTAAAAAAGCATACCTACTTAAAGGTATGCTTTTTCTAAATATTGGTAAAGTATTAATGAAAGAAATATATCGATTTATCGTCTTCTCCCCCTTGAATTTCCTCCTCTAGACCCTCGGTAATCTCTTTTAGGCCCACGTCCATCACCTCTGCCTCCACTTCTTTTTCGGCCACCGCTCTTATAGCTTGAGCCTCCTCCATTTCCACCTCGAGAAGAACGTTTAGGCCCTTCGTCATCTCTATTTACACGAATACTTCTACCTTCAATTTCGAGCCCACTGAATTTTTCTTCAAAACCTTTAGCTGCATCTGAATCAACGTCAAAAAAGGTGCTCGTCTTTTGCATGCTAATATCACCTACATCACTACGCTTAATACCCGCTGTATCAGACACATAATGCACAAAATCAGGGATGGTCATTCCATCAATGGTACCGATATTGATAAAGTACCGATTGTTTCCACCTCCACTATAGTCTGAATCTCCTCTATCTCTACGGTCTCTTCTATTATTATTTCCGCTGTCACGGTCTCGGCCTCTACCTCCTTGAAGTTCATTCAAGTCTCCATCGTTGCCGCCTTGAATAAGTAAATGATCTAACTGAGTGGTTATCAATCTTTTCAATAAATCATTTTCACTTAAATGAGCAAATTTACCGTGAAGACTGTATAAAATATCATTGGCTTGTTCGTCAACTTCGGTATTTAAGATAAGGTTCGCCCAATTATTAATTCGGCTGGCTTTTAACTCCTCTACCGAAGGTACTTCTACCTTTTCAAAGGTAACCTTAATGCGTTTTTCAAGCTCCGTAATTCTTCGTCCTTCCCTAGGGTTGATAAACGCTAATGAAATACCTTTTTTACCCGCACGACCAGTTCTTCCACTTCGGTGAGTATAGCTTTCTAATTGGTCAGGTAATTGATGATGCATTACATGAGTTAAATCATTTACATCAATACCACGCGCTGCCACATCGGTTGCAACCAATAACTGCATAGAACGCGTTTTAAAACGCTTCATTACGGCATCCCTTTGTGCTTGCGATAAATCACCATGAAGCGCCTCAGCACCATAGCCCAGATTACCTAAATCATCTGCAATTTGTTGCGTTTCGCGTTTGGTACGACAAAACAAAATCGCACGCATTTCTGGTTGTAAATCCATAAACCTACGCAAAGCAGGCACTTTATTAGCCCCTTTAGTTATCACATATTGATGCGTTATATCCGTATTCGATTTTTGTTCCGTATTAATGGCCACCTCCAATGGAGTATCCATATATTTCTTAATTATTCTACGGATTTCCTTGGGCATTGTAGCCGAAAACAGCCATGTTACTCTGTCGTCTAATGTATGAGAAAGGATATCATCAATATCCTCTTTAAAGCCCATATTAAGCATTTCATCTGCTTCATCGAGCACTACATACTTAACATTGGTAAGGCTTACTGCCTTTCGCTTAATAAGGTCTAATAAGCGACCAGGAGTGGCTACAATTATTTGAGTAGGCTTTTTAAGGGCTTTTATTTGGTTAACAATATTGGCTCCACCATACACAACTTCCACATTTAGTTTCTTGTTATTCTTGGTAAACTCTTTTAACTGAGCAGCTGTCTGCTGTCCAAGTTCACGAGTTGGCGCCATAATAAGTGCCTGAGTGACTTTATTATCAACATCAATCAATTCAATTAAAGGTAGGCCGAAAGCAGCAGTTTTACCTGTTCCTGTTTGTGCTAACCCAATAAAATCGGTCGGGTTATTTTCTAGTAACATTGGTATTGCTTGCTGTTGTACTGGGGTTGGGTTCTCAAAACCCATTTGATCTAGCACTTCCACGACATCTGCGGAAAGTCCTAATTTGCTAAAATTATTCAATTCAACTATATTATATGAAGTGCAAAGGTAGCTACTTCGGAACTGATAATGCCTGTAATTGAATTATATGTAAGAGATCACGAGACCTTACATAGCAAACGCCTCGGTAAACATTTCTTTCATAGCATCATAAGGATATGCTCCACGAATTAGATTTTGACCAATAATAAAAGAGGGTACTGAGTTAATTCCCAATCGAACGGCTTCATTTTTTGAATCCATTACAAAGCTTTCCGATTCTTCGCTTTCAATAAAAGCTTTTGTTTTACTGCGATCTAAGCCAACTTTTTCAGCTATGTCTAGAAGTATGTCAAGATTCCCAATGTTTTTGTCATCCACTAAATAGGCCTTAAAAATAGCTTTATGAAATGCTTCTAATTTACCTTGCTGCCGAGCGTATTCGTTTACTTTCAAACTATTTTTGGAGTTATATAATGAGCGAGTGTTAATTTCTATCCCAACGTCTTTCCCATACTCCAGCACATTATTCACCAACTCTGCTCCTGCTCCTTTAAAGTAATCATCCATTTTCATGCCTTCTTCAGGCACGCACTTCTGGGTGCAGCTCAAAAGGCCTCCACTCAATCTCAAAATCTAATTCCTCCTGCAACTTTTCTATTCTTAACCTGAGTTCGGGATAAGGAATACCTGCTAGATATTTTCCCTTTGGGCTTTAACGAAACCTCCTTATGTTTTCTTGCCGTGCCTGCAGCAGGCAGGAATTAACCCGTTAGTCCTACAAAAATCTAAGTTGTTTATGAAAGTTTCGATTAAAGCTGACAGCATTCCTTATCCCGAACTCAGGTTACAATACTATAACGACATGTTAACCCAACCTAAAACACTCCTAATTCAGGATATTTGCCTGTTTTAGTTCGGTAGAAGTCCATTATTTCTTCCACATCTTTTTCATAGTTGCCTGTTGGATAAAATATAGGTCCAAACCCTGCATGCTTTTTGGCATAATCTAAATAGCCTAAGATAATTGGCACATTTGCTTGCTCTGCTACTCGATAAAATCCAGATTTCCATTTTTTTACACGTTTACGGGTTCCTTCCGGAGTTACCATCATAATCAGTTCATCTTGCCCATGAATTAAATCTACCATGGCATCTACCATGCTTACTTTCTTTTTTAGGCTTCCTTCTTTAGGAGTTCTATCAATAGCTATTCCGCCAAGCCCCCTTACCAACCAACCCATTAAAGGGTGGTTTACAACTTCTTTTTTAATAGTAACTTTAAGAGGAATGCCAATTATGGAAAAGGCAAGCCGGGCATAGAAAAAATCCCAGTAGCTGGTATGTGGAGCTGCAATAATTACAGCTTTTTTCAAGTCCTTAGGCATTTCGCCATACACAGTCCAACCGGTAATGGCGAACACAAATTTTGCAAATAGTTTAAACATATCTTAAAATAAAGATTCAATTAAATCATCAGCTGCGTGATTAGGCATAGTTACTTTAAGGCTGGGAGACCGTTCCATTTCGCGCTTAATAGCAAATTCTGCTCCACTGTTTCGAGCCCAGCTTCTTCGGCCAATCCCATTGTTTACATCATAAAATAACATATTTTGAAGTTTTCGATCCGCATCAGCAGTGCCATCTAACACAAGACCAAAGCCTCCATTAATCACTTCTCCCCAGCCAACTCCACCGCCATTATGAATAGATACCCAGGAAGCACCTCTAAATGAATCACCTATTACATTATGAATGGCCATATCAGCTGTAAATTGTGAACCATCGTAAATGTTTGCGGTTTCTCTAAACGGAGAATCGGTACCTGACACATCGTGATGGTCTCTACCCAATACAACTGGTGCAGA
>JAMOMJ010000387.1 GCA_027067135.1 Cyclobacteriaceae bacterium | reverse complement strand
AATTTCACCAAATTTATTTTGTAAAATACAGGAAATCAGCCATTTATTACCCACAACCTTTCCACAGGCGTGGATAACTTTATCGATTTTTGGGTATTGTATTGTTAGGAACCTGAATAGTTACAAATAATAAAAGCTGAAATAATGGTAATTCCTGCAATAGCCAATTCCTGGTTTTTGGTTAATCCTAATTCAATCATTTTAACATATATTAAGCAGATTTAGTCATTAAAATATCCTTTAATCGTACCGCATTAAAACCAGCATCAGTTAGTTTTTGCACCACAGTATCTGCATAGGAGCAAAGCTCTCCTCTGCAATAGGCCACAATAAGTTTAGATTTGTCTAGTTTGGTTAAAGAAGATTTAATCTTGGTATGTGGTATGTTCAGTGCGCCCTGTCGATGCCCAAAATTAAATTCAGTTTCTTCTCTTACATCTAATAATATGTACTCTTGACTTTCTAGCTCCTCAAAAGATACTGTTTTAATGAGTTCATTGCTTCGATAACTCGATAGGGTATGTTTAAAATCTTGCGATAAATTAAACCCAGTTTGATGAAGATATTTTATAAGCATTGGGATTGAATCGTCAGCTATGGTGTAGTAAATAGTGGTAAAATCACGCTTGGTTTTAACCAATTTAAACTGCTTTAATCTCTGTAGATGTTGAGAAGTATTAGCGAAACTCATTCTAGCTTCTCTCGCCAATGTATCAACACTTTTAGGTCCTTGAGCTACTAATTCCAGCAATTCCAATCGATGAGGATGCCCAATGGCTTTGGCTATATCAGCAAGAATGGAATAAGAGGTTTCTTTTAAACTAATTGAATTCATTATGTAAATATATGCTATTCAATTGAATAGTTGAATTAATAGTTCGATTCTTATTTGTACATAAGTAATTTATTTACCTAAATGGGTAAATATTTCTAAATCCTCTTGCATTTAAAATTCCAAACCTACATTTTTGGACGAATGGGTAAAAAATCTGATATAACAAGAGCTAAATTGATAGAAACAGCAAGAGATCTGTTTTTAGAAAAGGGCTTTGAGGGACTTAAAATGCAGGAATTGGCCGATAGGGCTGAAATGAATAAGGGCTTATTACATTATTATTTTAAAACCAAAGAAATTCTTTTTCAGGCTATTTTTAAGGAGGCCATGCAAAACCTTTTTGGAGGTGTGGTAAAAGAATTGGTGTCAAACCATGCCATAGAGGTTAAAATGCACACTGTGGTAGATATGTATTTTGATAAACTAAAAGCCAATCCCGGCTTGCCATTATTTGTTCTATCTGAAATAAATAGAAATCCATCCTTAAAAAGTTTGGTAGGCATCACAGATTTTATCCCAATATTTTTAGGTGCTGTAGCCACAAAGTTTAAAAAAGAAGAAGAAAAAACTAAGTTTTTGAATTTAGTGCTTTCTGTTATATCACTTTGTGTATTTCCTTTTGCTGCCCAACCGCTGCTCACCAAACTACTTCCTGATTCAGTTAAATTCGAAGATTTTATTGAACAGCGAAGAAATTATGTTAAGAAAATTGCCACTCATTTAATTGAGGAATTATGATAAAAATAAAATTAGTACTTGGAAGTATTTTGATATCGATGGCATCGTATGGCCAGCATCAAATTACGCTGGATAGCTGCATTAATGCAGCCTATTTAAATCTTGAATTTAATGCCCAGGCAGGGTATATAAATGAAGGCAGAACACACGCAATGGATGGAAATAATCATTATAACCTTCCAACGTTTGAAGTGAATGGAAATGCAAGCATTCAAAATGAACAAATATCCATTCCAATAGCTATTCCAGGGTTTGAAGCTCCAGTGGCTCCGCTAAATGTCAATCGGGTGCTCATTAATTTTAACCAAACTATTTATAATGGCAATTTAGCTGCTAAAAAGAAGGTAATTGATTCATTACAATACGATGAACAATTGCAGGCGATGGAGATTGATAAGGTGAAAATAAAATCGCAGGTGATAGGTGTGTATGCAACCGTTTTGGTGGTTCAAACGAATATGGAAATCTTAGAAGGGCACATTAAAGTGCTGGAGAAAAAGTATAAACAATTAAAAGGTGCCGTAGAAGGAGGGGTAAGCACAAAATCTAAATTACAAGTACTAGAAGCAGAACGGCTTAAATTACAACAACGTAAAACGGAGCTAAGTTTTAATGAATCATCATTGCTGAATACGTTGAATAATTTCACTGGGTTAGCCTTAACAACAGAAACTGAGTTTCAAAAACCTTCCCCAACACTCTCACACTCGCAAATAATTACGCGCCCCGAGCTATTATTACTTGACAGCAAACTAGAAGGATTAAAGGCAAAATATGAACTGGCTGGGAATGCACGACTTCCTTATATAGGATTATTTGGCTCATTTGGTATGGGTTATCCCGGATATGATATTTTTAATCCCGATGTTCGGCCAATGGCGATGGCTGGTGTGGCTGTTAAATGGAAAATATGGGATTGGAACAAAACCAATAATGATAGAGCACAATTGGTTATCGGGCAGTCTATTATTCAACAACAGCGATCAAGAGCTGAGTTAGCATTTGAAAGAGAACTGATAAAACAACGATCTGAGGTTAATAAGTACACCCAATTAATTGAGACTGATGATGCTATTATAATTGCGCAAGAAAATGTATCAAAAAGTATTTCTTCTGAACTCATGAATGGCACGGCAACAGCCTCAGATTATACTTCGCAGCTTAACACAGAATCTTCGGCTAAACTGAACAAGGAGCTGCACCAAATACAATTAATGTTAGCCATTTTAACTTATAATACCCTAAAAGGAAACTAGCTATGAAAAACACGAATATTATAACCGCACTATTTCTCTTTATGATTAGCAGTTTGTTTGTAACAAGTTGTCAACAGGATGAGGATACATCAGATGCCTTTGGCAATTTTGATGTGGACGAAACCATTATCTCGGCAGAAACTGCCGGAAAATTAGAGCAATTTAACATTCAGGAAGGTGCTACCGTAAAGGCAGGAGCTGTTGTGGGAAGCATTGACTCCACCAATCTATTATTGGAAAGAAATAGTATCGAGGCAAATAAACTAACTGTTTCGGCCAAATTAACTGCTATTAATGCAGAAATTAAAGTGCTTAACACACAATTAAAAGTAATTGAAAAAGAACATAATCGTGTTGTTAAGCTAATTAAATCAGATGCGGCCACCCAAAAACAACTAGATGATATTGAAGGCAATATGGAAATTATAAAATCCAGGATGACAGCCGCAAGTGCACAAAAGCCTGCCGTAAAAGCTCAACTCGAAGTTATTAATGCCAACATTGCCAAAGTTAATAACCAGATTGATAAGTGCATAATTCTTAATCCGGTTGAGGGAATTGTGCTCACTAAGTTAGTTGAGAAACACGAACTAGTTGCCCCGGGCAGACCCTTGTACAAAGTAGCAAACCCTGATAAAATTTACCTTAAAGCCTATGTTACAGGTACTCAGGTTTCAGGCTTAAAACAGGGGCAAAAAGTATCAATTATTATAGACAATGCTGAAGGAGGATTAGAGACTTTAGAAGGCACAATTAATTGGATTTCGGAAGAAGCAGAATTTACACCTAAACTTATTCAAACAAGAGAAGAGAGGGTGTCGCTTGTTTATGCCATTAAGGTAGGATTTGATAACCCGGGCACCGTAAAAATTGGAATGCCTGGAGAAGTTAAATTTTAGTGCAAACCAATAATAATTAACATAATTTACTATTAACTAAATCAGGTGATTCACTTCAATAATGTATTTAAAAACTACGAAGAAGTAGCTGCTGTTCAGGGGATTAACATAAAAGTTAACTCAGGTGAATTATTTGGTTTAATTGGCCCGGACGGGGCAGGAAAAACGACACTTATTCGCATACTTACCACATTGCTTTTGGCAGATAAAGGCACAGTAACTTTTGCAGGAAAAGATGTAGTTAAAAACTATTTATATGTGCGCAATAATGTGGGCTATATGCCGGGTACATTTTCGCTATATCCTGACTTAACAGTGGAAGAAAATCTTAATTTTTTTGCCTCTTCTTTTAGCACTACCATTGAAGAAAATTATCATTTAATTGAGCCTATATATGTGCAGTTAGCCCCTTTCAAAAACAGAAAAGCAGGGGCACTTTCGGGTGGTATGAAACAGAAACTGGCACTCTGTTGTGCCCTCATTCATAAGCCAGAAGTGCTGGTGCTGGATGAGCCAACTACAGGAGTGGATGCGGTTTCTCGAAAAGAGTTTTGGGCTATGCTCAAGAAGTTGAAAGAAGGAGGCCTCACCATTTTTGTTTCCACACCTTATATGGATGAGGCCGAAATGTGCGATCGAGTAGCACTTATTCAAGACGGGATTATTATGGATACCGATACACCTCAGGGGGTCACCGCCAAATTTGGCCAAACACTTTTGGCTCTGAGAGGTAAATACAAGCAGGCAACCATTAATTTGCTTCGCTCTCTGCCGCAGGTAAAAAATGCGTTTCCTTTTGGAGACTCCATTCACATCACCCTGACACCAACTTCTTCATTAACCGAATTAAAGAAACTACTGACCACAGAAAATTTAGACTGTGATAATTTAAAAGAAATAGACCCTGTAATAGAAGATTGCTTTATGGATTTAATGACAAACGATTAATGGAAGATTATGTAATCCATACCGAAAATTTGAATAAGACATTTGGGAACTTTGTAGCCGTTAATAATATTAGCTTTAACGTAGGTAAAGGGGAAATATTTGGATTTTTGGGTGCAAATGGTGCTGGCAAGACTACTGCTATTAAAATGCTTTGTGGTTTGCTTACACCCACTTCGGGTAAAGCAACTGTGGCCGGGTACGATGTGTTTAAGCAGTCTGAATCTATAAAAAAAACCATTGGCTATATGAGCCAAAAATTCTCGCTCTATAACGACTTAACAGTGTGGGAAAACATAACACTGTATGCGGGCATCTATGGGCTTAGCAATAAAGAGATTAAGGAGCGAGGCAATATGCTTATCAAAACTCTTGAAATTGAAAACTTTGCAACCAAATTGGTGGAGAGCCTTCCTTTAGGATTTAAGCAAAAACTGGCATTTTCGGTGGCCGTTATTCACAACCCGCAAATTGTATTTTTAGATGAACCTACAGGCGGTGTTGACCCCATAACGAGGCGGCAATTTTGGGAAATGATTTACCAAGCCTCGGAGCGTGGCACAACCGTTTTTGTAACCACGCATTATATGGACGAGGCCGAGTATTGCGATCGGGTATCCATTATGGTAGATGGCGTAATTGAGGCTTTGGATACTCCAAAAATGCTTAAAAAGCAGTTTAATGCGGCTTCTATGGATGAGGTATTTTTACATTTAGCACGAAACGTGGCAGAGAAATGACCTATTTATCAACAGTTTTCCAATATGACCGTCATTCAGAATCCCGTTTTTACGGGATGAAGAATCTCATCAAGTGTACTACTTATTTAATTACGCAATTAATCGGGGGATGCCGGAATAAATCTGCAAGGTGGGCATATTTAACAATTGAAAACAAATGAAGCAACTACGTGTATTTGTTCTAAAGGAGTTTAAGCATATTTTTAGAGATGTGCGTACCCTCATTATCCTTTTTGGGATGCCCATTGCCCAGGTAGTATTGTTCGGCTATGCCATTACCAACGAAGTAAAAGATGCCAACATTGTTGTTCTCGATAAATCGCAAGATTACCTGTCTATGCGATTGACAAATAAAATCACTTCATCAGGATATTTCTTTTTGAAAGATAAAGTGGCAAGTGTAAAAGAAGTTAAGCAGTTGTTTTTAGAAGACGAGGTAAAATTAGCCATTATTATCCCGGAGAATTTTGCGAAGAAAGTAAATGCGCAAGATGCACAAATTCAATTGCTTGCAGATGCTTCAGACCCCAATATGGCCAATACGTTAGTAAATTATACCAATGGCATTATTGGCAAGTTTATGATGGAGGAAGTAGGTGTGTCCTTGCCTTATGCCATTACTACCGAAGTAGAAATGGCCTATAATCCCACCTTAGAAAGTGTGTTTTTGTTTGTACCGGGGGTAATTACGATTATATTAATGCTAGTATCAGCCTTGTTAACTTCTATTGCCATTGCCCGGGAAAAAGAAATGGGAACCATGGAAATATTGCTTGTTTCACCGCTTAAACCCATCACCATTATAGTAGGAAAGGTGGCTCCCTATTTATTGCTTTCATTCTTAAACGCTATTTTTATTTTATTAATGGGGGTTTTCATTTTTGATATGCCAATGAATGGCAATTTAGCTCTGTTATTAGGAGAAAGCTTATTATTTATTATTTCGGCTTTAAGTCTGGGCATTTTTATTTCTACCAAAGCAGATACCCAACAGGTTGCAATGATGGTATCGTTATTTGCTTTAATGCTGCCAACCATCTT
>JAMOMJ010000386.1 GCA_027067135.1 Cyclobacteriaceae bacterium | reverse complement strand
AAATATCAATGATAGCGAATTTATCTTTTCTATGAAATCATCGCAATTGGGAGACAAAAACACAGTACCAAAAACTTACATCTCTGTTCAAACACTTTGGGGTACTGTTCAGTCTGGAGGATGGGGATCAATAACCTCTACTGTTGGATTGTACAAAAGCTATGACTTAAATGATGATAGAAGAAAACTCTTTGCAAACGGATATAACTGGAAACAAAGAGAATTTGACCCTGAAAACCCTCGTGGATACTATGCAATTCCAGGTACACCTGAAGTTACAGATCCAGGACCAGCACCCGGGCAGGAGCTTGTTGACTTACTAATTGCCCCGGTTATTAAATACGAAAGACCTAGAGGCTTGGCTGAAAGTGGGCCTTCACATGATGGAGGGTTAAATTTCCCTATCATCCGGTATGCCGAAGTAATTCTTACCAGAGCAGAAGCATTAAATGAATTAAACGGGGGCTCAGCCGAAGCCGTTAGTTTGGTTAATCAGGTTAGAGCCAGAGCAGGTCTTGCTGGTTTACCCTCGGGCTTAAGCCAAACTCAGTTAAGAGATGTTATATTGGAAGAAAGAGGTAAAGAGTTTTTCCTTGAAGGAAAACGAAGAATTGATTTAATTAGGCATGGTAAGTTAATCGAACTATGGAAGGCAAGTTTGTATGCGCGTTATCCTAATACACCCGAAACTACCTATAATTTCGAATACATAACAAAAGAAACGCATACCTACTACCCAATTCCACAGTCAGAACTGGATGTAAATGACAACATAAACTAATGCTTATGTAACTAACATAGTGCAAGTTAAGTGTGAATAAAATA
The DNA here is from genome assembly GCA_027067135.1 of Cyclobacteriaceae bacterium. Taxonomy (GTDB): domain Bacteria; phylum Bacteroidota; class Bacteroidia; order Cytophagales; family Cyclobacteriaceae; genus JAKISE01. The sequence goes on along the minus strand of JAMOMJ010000386.1, from coordinate 4,186 downwards.
GGTAAGGTCAAGTTAATACATTAAAAAGGAGTAGTGTTTATAAGAAACGCTCACCAATTGCCTATCGGTTCATACTTAACTTAGCACTGGTTAGAATTCTCTGCAAAGTCGCTTTATATCATGTACGGTGTATTTCCGTACAAACAAAGGTTGCAACAAGTAATACAAAGTAGTGTACAATATATTCAGTAGGTAGTCAACCTCAATTGTTTTTGTAAATGAATAAAAGTGTACTCTTAGCTAGTGTTCGTCTATAAAGTCAGTGTCTGATTCAAAAAGTTGGATATTCAAGGCTTGTGAAATCAAAAAAAACGCCTGTCTGCCAGCAAGGCAGGGAGTTTACTAACGTAATTGAGTATTTTTTAACAAACGCAACGAAGATAGCGCAGACTTTATGGACAGATACTAATTAAATAATGCCTCAAAACTGGAAATACTTATAGCCCATTAATCAAAACTACAAACTAAAATTTTATTTATGAAAATGTTGTACTATTTTTTACTTGCCATTACATTACTAAGCTGCTCAGCAAACACACCCAAAACCTTAAAAATATGGGCTATTGGAGATGGTATAAGAGTGGATCCTGTTTCAGGAAAAATCATAGAAAATGAACAAGATTATTTTGGAGAAGTAGTAAGTAGAAACCACAAACAAAAATTCCACAATTACATTAAAAGCAGCCAGCAACGAAGTGGTATCATGCCAGCTAATTATTGAAACCTCCCAACCTATTAATAACATTAACATAAAAAAAACAAACTTAACAGGGCCTAAAAAAAATACCCTGGCAGCATCTAATATAACATTGTTTCGCCAGTGGTATCATTATGTACCAATTAGCAAAGCACCACGGCAAGGTGTCAGGTATCCTCTTAAAGCAGGTTGGTATCCCGATGCACTAGTCCCCTTTTCAGCCATAAAACATGGAGCCCCATTTAACATCCCAGGCGAAGATTTTTATTCAATAGATAAAGAAGGGAACCCTGACATGAAATTGAACGAGCAAACTAATCAAGCCGTATGGATAGACGTGTATATTCCCAATAATACACCCTCAGGAATGTATGAGGGATACTTAACCGTAACAGCAGAAAATGAGCAGGAATATAAAATTAAGCTACAAGTTGATGTATTTAATTTTATGCTGCCAGACGAGTTTCATACCACTTGGGAATTTATGGAGTATGGCAGAGTTGCAAAAGGGCCTGAAGATGTTGAGCTAAAAACATATCAAATGACTAAACAGCATCGGATTACACTTTCCTCTACAGGAGTAATGCCAGATACTGTTGGCCAGGGATATGATGTTACATTTGATTGGAAAAGATTTGACAAGCGGTGGGGGAAATACTTTGATGGAAGTGCATTTGTAAAAGGGCCGGGCAAAGGGCAACCTGCAACACATATGCTTTTGCCTTTTGATGCTTTGGTAAGCCGCCCTGATAAAGAAAAAAAGTGGTGGGGTAAAAGTTGGCCATTCCCATTACCTGGCGATAGTACAGATCAAAAATTTTCTACGGAATACGACAAAGCATTTAGTAGCAAGCTATTTGAGTTTGAAGAACACTTTAATAAAAAAGGTTGGACTAATACAAAAATGTTGTTTTGGCCCGAAGGGGTAGATGAACCCCAACCAAATGTTGGTGAAGCAGGTCGCAAATCATTAAAAATGGCCAAGCATTATGGCCAGTTGCTGGAAAACAGTGAAACCGAACGAATTAAATATCGGGTAGATATTGGTGGAGGTTTATACTCTAGTATTGATATAGACGGTGATGGGGAAATAGATCCCGACAGCAAAGAGATAATCAATTATTTAAAAGATGTAGTTGATGTTTGGAACTGTTCTGGCAAATGGATTAAACCTGAACATCTTAATATGCGCAAAGAGGAGAGTCGATGGACAGATGTTTGGTTTTATAACGGTTATCCACCTGCAACAGGCACAATGATGGTAAATGGAGAATCATTGGGCTTTCGCACATGGCAATGGATGGTATGGAAATACAAGCTTTCAGGTGCTTGCGACTGGGAGTTTGGGTGGCCACAAGGTACAAATGTTTTCCGCGAAATGATAGTTAATGATTCTATAGGTTACCCCTACCTAAGAAATATGTACATTTTTCCGGGAGAACAAATTGGTCTTAAAGGAGAACCCCTCCCTTCAATCCGATTAAAAATGATTCGTAGGAGCATACAGGATTATGAATATTTATGGCTGCTTACCAATAGAAAAAAAGACGAAGGAAAGGCAGCAGATAAAGTAGTTGAAAAAGTATTAAAAAGAGGCCTGCGTGAGGCAGTTCCTTTCTGGCCTGAATTAAAAGATAACCCTAACAACTGGTCGCACCGCCCCGAAGAATGGTATAATGCAAGGATAGAATTGGCAAAATTAATAGAAAGTACTCATAATCAGTGAATTACAATTAAGAACATAAGGTAATTATGCTGTTTATTTTACAGTCAATCATTTCTACATTACAACTATTTACCTTAAAAAAAGTAAAGAAAAAATGAAACTGAAACAATTTTTTTTAGCACTGAACACAATAGCAATTGTAATCAGTGCAATAATTGTAGTACCACTATTTATGGGCTATCAAACCACACCGATAGCTCCTGAGGCTTCTCCGGCTTCAGATAAATACCGCTTGGTATGGAATGATGACCCAACAGAAAATATAACTGTGGCTTGGAATCAGTACAAAAAAGCAAATTCTATGGTAATGTATGGAACAAAAGACCATGGAAGGGATTTTTTTAAGTATGAATTTTCTAAGAAAGCAGATAGAATACTAACCAAATACAAAATGACAACACATTTTGCAAAACTTTCAAAGTTAAAGCCCGATCAGGTGTATTACTTTGTAATTAAAGATGATACGGGCGTAAGCGAAAGATATTGGTTTCGAACTGCCCCAGACAAGCCCAAAGCATTTACATTTATAGCAGGTGGCGATACCAAAAGTGCCGATGCCGCATTAGAAGCAGGCAGGGCTTCAAACCGAATAGTAGCTAAACTAAGGCCACTTTTTGTAATGTTTAATGGTGACTTTTGCAGTGGAAACGGCACAGTGCCTGAATACTGGCACACCTGGCTTAACGATTGGCACAAATTAACAACCACACCTGATGGAAGAATGATTCCTATTTTTCCAGTACATGGGAACCACGAAAATGGAGACCAAGCCAACTTAAACTACATATTTAACGCACCATATCAGCAAAATGATTCATCGCAAATTTACTATTCATTATCATTTGGAGGCAGTTTTTTCCATATAATTGCTTTAAACTCATCAATAGATGAAGGAGGAAACCAGCGTAGATGGTTGGAAAATGACCTTAAAACACATAAAAATTATTCCTTTAAAATAGCCGGGTATCACAAGCCTTTTTGGCCGCATACAAATAGCAAAGCAGAAAACAAATACCAGTACAACCAATGGGCTCACCTTTTTTATGACTACGGGTTGGATATATCTATGGATGGAGACTCGCATTTAAGCAAAATCACTTTTCCTCTACGACCCGAAAGTACAGCAAAAAACTCTTTTATGGGATTTGTTCGAGATGATGCACATGGAACAATATTTATGGGAGAAGGTAGCTGGGGAGCTCACCCAAGAGCTACTAATGATGATAAACCCTGGACACTTAAAAGCTTTAGCGGCAATCAAATAAAATGGATTCATGTAGTACCCAAAGAAAACCGTTTGCCGGATAGAATGAATATTTACACAATAATAACCGCTACTTACGATAAAAATAATAAACAAACACTTTACGACAAAAATATTACTGGTTTGTCAGAATACAACTTATTTGATATTCCTGATAACTTAAAACTACTAGAAAATGGTAAATATGGCGAAGTTATTAAATATCCGTTTCGGTTAAACTAAATAGTGTCTGGTTTAGAAATTCCGCTATCAAGGCTTGTGAAATTTTTAAAAGCAGAGTTTACTAAGGTAATCAGGTGTAGCCGAGCATTCTTTAAATGAGCGTAACGAAGATAGCGGACTTTATGGACAGAAACTAATATATAACCGCCAACACTAAAATAGTGAGTAATAATTAACTAATAAAAAAATGCTAACAAAACGTAAACTAAATGTAAACTTTCAACACCAACTTGAAAAGTGGTGTCTGTTAGTACTCTTTGTTTTATTAACCTCAGTT
>JAMOMJ010000385.1 GCA_027067135.1 Cyclobacteriaceae bacterium | reverse complement strand
CTATTTTTTTAACAGAAGCACCAACGCCTTGGCCGAAAACTTTAATGGTAAAATTAAAGCCTTTAGGGCTACCTTCAGGGGAATTAGAGACCTCTCCTTTTTCCTGTACCGTGTATCTTTAATATTTACCTAGCCCCCATAGATTTTCTTTTGAGCTCTAAAGGGTTATTTACTTTTGCTATATGGATTTTAAATTGCTCGAAATACTTTGTCAAATTCAGGCCACCTCTGGAGATGAATCTAACTTAAAACAGTTTTTAATAGAGTATGTTAAAACTAATTCAGCAGGCTGGGAAACAACTCCAAAGATTATTGAAGGCGATGAATTTCAAGACAATTTAATGCTTATTTTTGGTGAGCCAAAAGTTGCGTTTTACGCCCATATGGATTCTGTCGGCTTCACCTCTCGCTATGAAAATCAATTAATAACAATTGGAAGCCCCGATGCCAATAATGATGATACACTAGTAGGAAAAGATGTTTTGGGAAAAATTGAATGCAATCTTTCCATTGATAAAAATGGAAATGTTCATCACAATTTTAATAGAACCATTGCATCTGGAACCCCCTTAGTTTACAAACCTAATTTTCAACTAAAAGCCGAAAGTATTTCTTCTCCCTACCTAGACAATAGATTGGGTATTTTTGCATTGCTTCAATTAGCCGAAGAGCTTAAAAACGGAGTATTAGTTTTTTCTACTTATGAAGAACATGGTGGAGGTAGTGTAGCTTTTCTTGGTGGCTATTTACTAACAAACTACAACATTTATAAAAGTATAATTGTAGATGTAACCTGGGTTACGGATGGAATTCAGCTCGGTTTAGGGCCTGTAATATCTTTAAGAGATGCATACATTCCACGCAAGATGTTTATTGATCAAATTCTTTCTTACCTAGACGATTCTTCTTTAATATATCAAAAAGAAGTAGAAGTAAGTGGTGGGAGTGATGGTTCAGAGCTTCAAAAATCGGCTTTGCCTATTGATTGGTGTTTTATAGGTGTACCCGTAAACAACCCTCACTCGGCACAAGAGGAGGCTAATATTTTTGATATTATTAGATTATCCTCTCTTTTAAAAAAATTAGCAACTAAACTGTAAGTCAATATTGATTGTCGATTTAGTTATTTAGTTAAAAAAACATATTCAAAGAAGCGTTTATACTTTAGATTTGCACTCCACATTCAAAAAAATGAATGAAAGTTAAAGACAAAGAATTCATCTCCTATTTAAGTGAGGGCGAAATTCAAAATAAAATTAAAGGGTTAGCAAACCAGATTAATAAGGATTATAAGGAAACCAAACCTTTGTTTATAGCCATCTTAAATGGTTCATTTATGTTTGCTTCTGACCTATTAAAGGAAATTAATCTGGACTGTGAAATTTCATTTATGAAACTTTCTTCTTATGAAGAAATGAACAGCACTGGAACTGTGAGAGAGTTAATCGGATTAACTGAAAACGTGTTTAAAAGAAATGTAATCATTATTGAAGACATAGTTGACACAGGCAATACAATGAAAAATGTGTTAGAGCAATTTAAAGATCGTGGAGTTAAAAGTGTAGAAGTTGTTTCTCTTTTAATAAAGCCTGAAGCGGTAGTTAACGATATAGAAATAAAGTATATAGGATTTGAAATTCCTAATAAATTCGTGGTAGGTTACGGACTTGATTATGATGGATTTGGTCGAAATACAAAGGCCATTTATCAATTAAAGTCGTAGCTTTATTTTTTAATTTTTTAAGATAGGGATATGTTAAATTTAGTATTATTTGGCCCTCCAGGAGCTGGTAAAGGAACTCAAAGTGAAAATCTAATCAACAAGTATAACCTTACTCATATTTCTACAGGCGACTTATTTAGAAAGCACTTAGGAGAAGGTACTGAGCTAGGTAAAACAGCTCAAAAATTTATGGATGATGGCAACCTCGTGCCCGATGAAATTGTTATTGGCATGGTTGATGAAAAAATCCATAACACCCCTGGCACAAATGGTTTTATTTTCGATGGGTTCCCAAGAACCGTTGCCCAAGCAAATGCCTTAGACAAATTAATGTCTAAGAATAATACACAAATTAATACCATGTTGGCCTTAGAAGTTTCAGAAGAAGAGCTTATGAAAAGGCTCCTAAACCGAGGTAAAACTTCCGGTAGAGTTGATGACCAAAATGAGGCTAAAATAAAGAATAGAATTAATGTGTATAATAAGGAAACTACTCCTGTGGCCAATTATTATAAACAACAAGGAAAGTTAAATTCGATAAAAGGAGTTGGCTCGATTGAAGAGATCTTTGACCGACTAGCTAATATTGTCGATACTCACATATAATATGCTACTGCATTTATGGCAGGATCAAATTTTATAGATCATGTAAAAATTTGTGCTCGATCGGGCGCAGGAGGGTCTGGTGCAGTTTCATTTAGGCGTGAAAAACATGTACCAAAAGGTGGCCCCGATGGAGGAAACGGTGGCCGTGGTGGTCATATAATTTTAAAAGGCTCTACCGATGTTTGGACCTTAATCCATTTAAGATACAGAAAACACGTAATAGCTAAGCCTGGCGCTAGAGGTGAAGGTGGTCGTAGATCTGGGGCTGATGGCGAGGATGTTATATTAGAAGTACCCCTAGGTACCATAGCTAAAAATGCAGAAACCCAAGAAATTATTTTCGAGATAACTGAGGTAGGCGAAGAAAGAATATTGGCTCAAGGAGGCAGAGGTGGACTTGGTAACGAAAATTTTAAAACGGCTACCAACCAAACACCAAGACACGCTCAACCAGGAGAAGAGGGAGCCGAAGATTGGTTTGTATTGGAGCTTAAATTATTAGCAGATGTAGGACTTGTTGGCTTCCCCAATGCAGGAAAATCAACCTTGCTATCCGTAGTTTCAGAAGCCAAACCAGAAATAGCCAATTATGCATTTACCACCCTAGTGCCTAACCTTGGAGTAGTTGCTTATAGAGATAACCAGTCATTCGTAATGGCAGATATTCCTGGCATTATTGAAGGAGCCTCAGAAGGAAAAGGACTAGGGCTTCGTTTCCTACGACATATTGAGCGAAATAGTATTTTACTATTTATGGTTGCTGCCGATGAAAATGACATTACTGAAGCATATAACACCTTATTAAACGAGCTTAAAAAACACAATCCGGAATTACTTGATAAAAAAAGGTTGCTGGCAATTACCAAATCAGATATGTTAGATGATGAGTTAATTGGGGAGATTAAACCCACTTTACCCAATGAGGTTCCACATATCTTTATTTCGTCATTGGCAAATATCGGGCTAGTTGAGCTTAAAGATGTTATTTGGAAAGTATTAAATTAATAATAGTGGGGGTCTTCCAGCAACTCTTTTTTAGCCTAGAAACAACCGTATTAAACAACACAAGTACAGTGACTCAACTAGGTGTTATTCAAGATACGGGTGATGAAGGGGGAGATTTTGTTTTTATTAAAAAATAATCCATCTTTTTAGTTTGGCAATGTGGCCAATTCAATACACTTTTAATAAGTATATTTAACAGGCTAAATTGAGTATTGCTCTTGACACAAACCTCAATTGGAGCATTCCCCTCCTTGGAGGGGCTAGGGGTGGGTATTAACCTCACCAATATAACACCGCTTTTGAGAAGAAAAATAATACCATACAACCCAAAGCTAAAACCATTAGCCAAAAAGTTAAGAAACAACATGACACTCTCCGAAGTGCTACTTTGGAACGAACTAAAAGGCAAAAGAATTTTAGGATATGATTTTGATAGACAAAAGCCAATAGATAATTATATTGTTGATTTTTATTGCAAAGAGCTGTTTTTGGCTATTGAAGTGGATGGAGATAGCCACTACCATGATGATGCACCCATTAAAGACGCCATTCGCCAAAAAAGATAGAATCATTTGAAGTACACTTCCTCAGGTTTCATGATATTGATGTAAAGCAAAATATTAATTACGTTGTAAATACAATTTATGACTGGATTAATGAGCACAACGATAAAACTCACCCCTACCCTCCTCGGAAAGGAAAATCCTAATCTATGCCAAATTGGCACTTCAACTTCTTTGGCAAACATATTGTATTCAAAGGCAAACGGTATTTTTGTGTCTAATTCAATCTAAAAATGATTGAATTAACTAAAACTGAAAATATTTAACCGATGACAAAGAAGATAAAAGAAGATAAATCAACCATAGCTGACAAAAAATCAGCAAAGCAGGCTGCTGAGCAAGAAGAAGTGAAAATTGCCACGGAAGGAGCCGAGGATGAAAACGAAGAAGTTGAACTTGATGAAGTTGAAAAGCTAACAACAGAATTGGCTGAAGCCAAAGACAAATACTTAAGGCTATATTCTGAGTTTGATAATTACAGAAGAAGAACAGCCAAAGAGCGTTTGGAGTTAATGCAAACCGCTGGAGAAGGAATTATTTCTGAACTAATTCCAGTTCTGGATGATTTTGAAAGAGCGGTAAAATCAGCCGATGCTAAAGATGAAAAATCTGTGTTGGAAGGGCTAACCTTAATTTCCCAAAAATTTGAGAAAACCTTAATGAGTCAAGGCCTAAAAGCTATGGAAACTCCAGAAGGAACAGAGTTTGATCCGGATATTCATGAAGCTATTACACAAATTCCTGTGCAAAAAAAGAAGTTGAAAGGAAAAATTGTTGATACCATTGAGAAAGGATATTATTTAGGTGAAAAGGTAATTCGATTTGCCAAAGTTGTAACAGGCAGTTAAATAAGATGGCAAAAAGAGATTATTACGAAGTACTAGGTGTTTCAAAATCAGCTACAGGGACTGAGCTTAAAAAAGCATATCGAAAGATTGCCTTAAAGTATCACCCTGACAAAAACCCTGATAATAAAGAAGCCGAAGAAAAGTTTAAGGAAGCAGCTGAGGCTTATGAGGTACTCAATAACCCTGAGAAAAAGCAACGCTACGACCAGTATGGACACCAAGGTGTAGGTGGTGCTGGTTTCGGTGGTGGACAACATATGAACATGGAAGATATCTTTTCTAATTTTGGAGATATTTTCGGTGGGCATAACCCATTCGATAGCTTTTTTGGAGGAGGAGGTGGTGGAGGTCGCTCTGGAGGAAGAAAAGGGTCTAATCTTCGCATTAAAATCAAGCTTTCTTTAGAAGAAATAGCCAACGGAGCTGAGAAAAAAATTAAGGTTAAACGCCTTATGGCTGCCGATGGTGTTACGTTTAAAACCTGTCATCAATGCCAAGGGCAAGGCCAAGTTAAAAAGGTAATGAACACTATGCTAGGGCAAATGGTGTCGGCTAGCACCTGTCCTGTTTGTTCTGGCTCAGGCCAAATTATCGACCAACGCCCCCCTGGCGTGGACAGTTCTGGGCTACAGTCTAAAGAGGAGGTAATTACCCTTAACATTCCTGCTGGTGTTAGCGATGGCATGCAGCTATCTATGGGTGGCAAAGGAAACGAAGCTCCTGGTGGAGGCATGGCTGGTGACCTGTTGATTTTAATTGAAGAAAAAGAACATGAGTTCCTTAAGCGAGATGGGTATAATGTTGTATATGACCTCTACATTAACTTTATTGATGCTGCATTAGGAACATCTGTAGAAGTACCTACCATTGATGGTAAAGTGAAGATAAAAATTGATGCAGGTACACAAGGGGGAAAAATTCTTCGCTTAAGAAATAAAGGAATTAAAGATATTAATGGCTATGGCCGTGGAGACCAATTAATACATGTAAATATCTGGACGCCAAAAAGCCTGACAAATGCGGAGAAGCAAACATTGGAATCGCTTCGAAATTCGGAAAACTTTATTCCAAGGCCTGGCAAAAATGACAAAGGATTTTTCGATAGAATGAAAGAGTTTTTTAACCAGTAGATAAGTTTTAATTATCAATTTGTTTTCATGAAGTAATTATCTACATTTACAGATATATAAAATAAAAACAAATTGATATTTTAATATTAATAATTATGGTTTTTTTAAAAAGACTTTCACTGCTATTTATACAAATTCTTTTTTTTACGGATGTAACACGGGTACTATTGATGACCTTGAAAAAAGGATTGCTGAGTTAGAAGCACAAAAACCTGATACAGTTGTAGTAACTAATACAGATACATTAGTTATTACAACGATAGATACCCTTTACATATTTGATACTGTTTATTTAGTTTCCGACACCGTATTTATTGGTGATATTTCTTTAGATGGACAAGAAGCGGTAAATGCTTTTGGTGCTTATGGCTTTAAAACAATTATTGGTAATTTATGGTTTGGGTCTATAAGTTCAGATCCTGTTACTGACCTGTCTCCATTAATAAACCTTAAAGAAGTGATTGGAACGTTGGGTATTAGCACAGAAGGAGCTGATCTAACAGGGCTAGTGTAAAGAATCTTTAAAAGTCGAATTATTTGGATTATAAGTCCAGTCAAACGGCTTGGCTCTTGTAAGATTATAAGTTTTGATGTATTCCATTAGTTGATCAATT
>JAMOMJ010000384.1 GCA_027067135.1 Cyclobacteriaceae bacterium | reverse complement strand
AATTGCCATTCAATCGGAATTGGAAGGAGTGCCTATTTTTAGAACAATTGGTTTGTTTACAGCTTATGTAGAAGGGTGGGCACTATACTCCGAACGTTTAGCATGGGAAATTGGAATGTATGAAAATGACCCGTTTGGCAATTTAGGAAGATTACAAGCTGAAATGTTTAGAGCAGTTAGGCTAGTGGTTGATACTGGCATTCATTATAAGAAATGGACACGTGAAGAGGCCATTGAGTATATGGTAGCCAATACAGGAATGACCACAGGTGAAGTGGTAACTGAAATTGAGCGATACATTGTAATGCCTGGCCAAGCTTGTGCTTATAAGATAGGCATGATGAAAATATTAGAGCTTCGAGAAAAGGCGAAAAATGAGTTAGGAGATCAGTTCGATTTAAAAGAGTTCCACAATGTGGTATTAAAAAATGGAGCTGTTCCGCTTAGCATTTTAGAAGAAATAGTTGATGAATATATAGCAAATAATAAGGTTTAGAATTACATAACTAAAAGGGTCATTCTTAAGAATGACCCTTTTAGTTTCAATCAATTACGAGTTTTACAACTCCCTTTTACATAAATAGAAATCAGTTCGTTCGCAAGTGTTGTCATTTAACCTTTCTTTCATCTCATCTAAGTTCTTTGGTGGAGGAACAATTACTTTGTCTCCTTTTTTCCAATTCAATGGCATTGCAACACCGTTTTCATCTGATACTTGCAAGGCCTCTAAAGCCCTTAAAATCTCATCCATATTACGGCCTACATTTAAAGGGTAATACATTACCAGTCGTATTTTTTTAGTGGGATCTATAAAAAATACTGCCCTTACAGCAGCTGTTTCACTCTCGTTGGGTTGCAACATTCCATAAAGTTTGGATACTTTCATATCTATATCAGCAATAATGGGAAAATCGAAATATACACCTGTTTTTTCGTGTACATTATTAACCCAAGCTAAGTGAGAATGAATACTGTCAATACTTAAGCCAATAAGTTCTGTATTGAAAGCATCGAATTCACTTTTTCGTTCTGCAAAACCGCTCATCTCAGTTGTGCAAACTGGTGTAAAATCTGCCGGATGAGAAAATAGAATTGTCCATTTGTCCTTTGCGAATTCAGAAAATTTGATTTTTCCTTTTGTTGTAACTGCTTCGAAATCAGGAGCGATGTCGCCTATTCTTGGCATAATTGTTTGTTGATTCTCTATTGTTTCCATCTTTTTAAAAATTTATATTTTATTGATAAAGCAAAGTTCTAATGATTTAGTGTATAATTCAAATCAATATAATTTAACTGTAATAGATAAAAATTATAATGGGCAAATTTTATGCTTATTCAAAATAATCAAAAATTAACCGTTTATTAAATTAATCTTTGTAAAATATAATACAGCTAACGTTAGAAAGACAGCTTCTGGTTTATACCAAAGGGGTTTTTATACTATTTTTTGTGCTTGTCATTTTCTGTAACAGACTAACCACATTTTCCACCGCATTAATATTATACTTGGCAACCGTTTCAGTAAACCCAACTTTTAATGTGATTGCATTTGTTGGAAGTGCCTTAAAGGTGTCTTCATCTGTATGGTCGTCTCCAATGGCCAGTATAAAATCATAGGATTGATTCTCGATTAATCGTAAGGTTGCTTTGCCTTTGTTAATCTCATCATTTTTAACTTCAAGGACTTTATTTCCTTCCATTATTTGAAGACTCTTACCCGTAATAAACTGGTTCAATTGCTCCATTAATTCGTGTCGCCTAATTTCGGCCAAACCCGGATCGGTTTTTCGGTAATGCCAGGCTAGAGAGTAATTCTTCTCTTCCATAAATGAGCCAGGCGTTCTATCTACAAATTGCTGAATGAGGGGAGCAATGCTTTGTTTCCATTCCACATTCAGCTTGTTGTATTGCGACCAATCACCATCAATAGGTCTGTGCCAAGCCCCGTGCTCTGCCACCAAATCAATATTGTACTTGCCAAACCACTTACCCAAAGTCTCTTTATCTCTACCACTAATAATAACTACTCGGTTTTTGGGTTCCTCACATAGTTTATCAATACTTGCGTAAACTGTTTTAGTAGGGCGTGCACTGTTTGGGTTGGCTCTGAAATTAACTAAAGTACCATCGTAATCAAGTAGGATAAGCCGCTGCTTTGCCTTCGAGTAGTCTGCCAAAAGGGTAGCTTCTTTATCATCATCAAAATGATTTTTAAGAATTTGTAAAGAGCTTTCATGCACGTTCAATAAGTTAGAAAGAAAAATGGAGGCCCAACGGTTTACATTATTTCGTTTTGCAACTTTCTGCATTTGTCGCACATTCTCAATCATTTCCTCTTCATCTATTACCAAGGCTTGATAAATAGAGTCGGCAATATGATGTAAATTATTAGGGTTTACTTGAAGTGCACTTACCAATTCTTTGGCAGCTCCCGCCATTTCACTTAAAATAAGTACCCCTTTACCATCATCTTTAGTGGCAATATACTCCTTGGCAACCAAGTTCATTCCATCTCTAAAAGGAGTGATTAGCGCAATTGGAGCTACTTTATACCAAGCAATAAGTCTGTTAAATGAGATTGATCTATAATAATACTGAACGGGTGTCCAAGATATATTTCCATACTTACTATTAATGCTGCCAACTCGTTTATCAAGCTCTTCCTTTAAAGCATTATAATGTTTGATATTATCCCTTGAAGGAACAACAATCATTACCATAGACACTTTTCCTTGAAACTCAGGATATTTTTCTAAGAATAACTTAAAGGCACGCACTCTTTGTGGGAGGCCTTTTGAATAGTCCAATCGATCTATGGTCAAGATTATTTTTACATCCCCAATTTCTTTTTGATATCGTTTTACTTCTTTTTTTACTGCCGCTTTTTGAACAGCATCAGCATATTTATCGTAATCTATTCCCATAGGGAAAGAATCCACTTCTACCACTCGGTCTTCTAACCTAATTCGCCCAAGAAAATGATGCTCATGTCCCAAAATTCTTCGCACGGCAGAAATAAAATGACGTACATAATCGTGGGTGTGAAATCCAATTAAATCTGCTCCTAATACACCTTCGAGTAACTCTTTACGTTTGGGCATCGTTCGTAGTAACTCAAAAGTTGGAAAAGGAATATGTAAGAAAAACCCAATGGAAGCCTGATTGTATTGCTGGCGGATAAGCTGTGGAACTAGCATTAAATGATAGTCCTGTACCCAAAAGATATCATCTTCTTTGGCCGTTTTAAAAATCTGTTCTGCAAAAAGGTAGTTCACGTATTGGTAATCACGCCAAGTGCGTTCGTAAAAATCGGAATACTGCTGAAAGTAGTGAAATAATGGCCATAAGGTAGAATTACTAAATCCATTATAATAGCCAGAGAATTTGTCTTTTGGCACAAAAACAGGAGTCATATTAAGAGCTTCCAGCTTTTCGGTGATGGCTAATTGCTTTTCCTTTTTTGAAGTATTGATTCCTGGCCACCCAATCCAGTGTACCTCCCGGTCAGATTTTAATGAATTTAGTCCTGTGGCTAACCCTCCGGCACTTGGGTTCATTATGAGTTCTCCATTACGTTCGGTAATTGAAACTGGTAATCTGTTAGATATTATAATGAGTCGTGACATAAAAATGGAGTGCTAAAATCTTAAACTAAGGTAGTGATTTAAGATTTCTTACTAGATTCAATCTCAATAAAAATCTTTGCTACGGCAGGGCAAAGCATTACGTTTTTGCGGGTAATGGATAATATTCCTTGTTGATTTACTCGGTTGGTATGAGGGTATTCTCTACATGCTTTGGGCCTAACTTCATATATGGAGCAGTAATTATCAGAACCCAAAAATGTACAAGGCATGGTTTTAAATACATAGTCGTTATCCTCATCAATGCGCAGGTAGTTATTAATAAACAGGGTGGGCTTTAGTTTTAAATATTTGGCAATTCTATCAATATCTTTATCGGTAAGTAAAGGGCCAGTAGTTGTGCAACAATTAGCACATGCTAAACAATCAATGCTTTCAAAGGCTTCTTCGTGCAGGGCATGTATCAATAAATCGGCATTGCCTTTGCGCATTTTTCGAATAGCTTCAATTATTTTTTTTATGACCTTTGGCTGTTTTTTAACTTGATCTAGTAAGGTTTTGTATTCCGTTTTCATGCGTTTCAAAGGTAAAATTAAACTTAGACATTAATTAATTCGTATCATTATCTATGCGCTTTCTTTTGCTATTGGGTATTTGTATTTGTTCTACTGCTGTTTACGCACAGGCTAGTAATGAGAATCTCAAACTGATAAAAAGTATCTATTTTGGTGGAGGAAGCTATTATATTGATGGATTTAAGATTCAAGAATTACAAAACTTTATCAATGAGATTGAAGGCATTCAAAACTATACGATTACCATTCATAGCTATACCGATAATATTGGCTCACCCGAATTCAATCAGCGATTATCAGAATTTAGGAGCCAAGCAGCCATTAACGAACTGTTGAAATTATCCATTGCTTTGGAACGCATGTCGATTAAGGATTTTGGGCAGTTTAATCCTAATTTATGATAATAGTACACAAGAAGGAAGGATGCGAAACAGGAGGGTAGATATTATTTTATGGCCAGATTACACCTTGTGATGGAATGAGTAATTATTAATGAGTAATGTTCAATTAATAATTCTCTGTGAATCTCAGTGCCTTCTTTGTATAACTTTGTGGTTAATTTTAAAGTCAATTCATGGATTATATTTTCACATCCCAACGGTTAGGTTTTAGAAACTGGCTAGGTACAGACTTGCCTAAAATGGCTGCTATTAATGCAGATAAAGAGGTAATGAAATTCTTCCCGTCAACTCAGGCCGAAGCCAAAACAGAAGAGTTTATCAAACGAATGCAAACTCAATTTGAAAAGCATGGGTTTTGTTACTTTGCCGTAGAGATTCTAGAAACTAATGAGCTTATCGGTTTTATTGGCCTCTCTGAACAAACTTATGAAGCTGATTTTACACCCTGTGTTGATATTGGTTGGCGTTTATGCAAAACTCATTGGGGAAAGGGTTATGCTACCGAAGGAGCAAAACGGGTATTACAATATGGGTTTGAAGATGTAGGACTAGACCGAATTTTATCCATTGCTCCTGTACTAAATAAAGCTTCAGAAAGTGTTATGCAGAAGATTGGCATGCATAAAGTAACTACTTTTGAGCATTCGCTATTGAGAGATAATAAAGAGTTAAAGGAATGCGTGCTGTATGAGATGTTAAACTCATTGTGATATCTATATATAATATTGTAAAAGTATGTATATTTATAATATGAAAACAGTATCTCTAAAAATAGATGATTCGATATTTAAGGAAACAGATAAAATCCTTGAAGGCCTTAAAAAATCTAGGAATAGATATATTAATGAAGCCATTGAGTATTATAACCAAATTCAAAAACGTGCTGTTTTAGAAAAAAAACTCAAAAGAGAGTCTGAGTTGACGAGAGAAGGAGCAATGGAAGTTTTAAGAGAGTTTGAGGCTTTTGAATATGATGATTAGGCAATTTGAGATTTGGCTGGCAAATCTAAACCCTCAAAAAGGTACTGAAGCAGGTAAGAAAAGGCCGGTATTAGTTGTACAAACTAATTTTCTAAATAAAATTGCACATCCTTCTACTATTATCTGTCCTATTACAAGTAATGTGGTGGAAGGATTTGAGGTTTTAAGAGTTCACTTGCCAAAAGGAACGGGCAATATGGATCGGGCAAGTGATATTCTCATTGAGCAAGTGAGGTCTATTGATAATAAAAGATTTATTGAAAAAATAGGTAACCTTCCTCATAATTTACATGAAGCTATTAGTGAAAACATTAAAATTGTTTTTGATCTCAATATATAGCATGTATTGTGCTTTTAATTAAGGGATTCAGAATTGACAATATTTAGAAAAATATATTATATATGGTGGGCTGTGGCTATCGTTATTAGTAGCATTACTATTTTATTTCAACCAGTACATTTGTTTGATTACTTGCTAAAAGATTTTAATACAACTAGTGAAATGAAAATTAGTGCTGCATATTTTGATGTATCAACTAGCAAAGGAAGAAGTGTTACAGTAGTTGGGGTGGCAAGTGATAAAAGAGTGTATTTTAGTTTGTTTGATGAAGAAAAGGTCCAATTAACTGATTACCTAAAACCCGCAACCCTATTTGTAATCTTCTGATTTGTAGCCGATTAGACCTGACAGGTTTCACCCAATTAAGTGATCCGAAAATGGCTATAACTTATTGATTATCAATAAAAACCTGTCAGGTCTTGCGGATATTAGGGATTACATTAACAATCTTAATATTCCCGTTTGGGAAATGGAAGAAAAATTTGACTATGATAATATGGGAAATTTGAACCTATATGTTCCAGTTGTAAGTTTTAAACATTCTAAGGGGGTGCTATTAGTGCCTATTGGTGAAACACCTGAACATACAATTAACTCTTGGGCTCTATCAAATTTTAATATGCTGCTGCTTGCTTTTTTACCTCTACTTGTCCTTTTTTTTCTCGATAAATTATTTAAGAGA
>JAMOMJ010000383.1 GCA_027067135.1 Cyclobacteriaceae bacterium | reverse complement strand
ATAATCCAACACGCCTATTGGAAATTGAAACTTAACAAGCTCTTTTAATACATCCTTTTCCATAACTCAAATATACTAGCCCCCCATAGATTTTCTTTTGAGCCATAACAATTTGAAAATTAAGTCTGCTCCTGACTCTTTAGGGCTAGGCAAGTCATCTACTTCTCAGGCATCAGCCCGAAGCCCCGATAAATTAAATTGGGGTATCTTCGCTTTGCTTGTTTGTATCTAACTTACCCTAGGACTTTTTTTAAGTAAACAAACTCATTTTTCTCAAACACTATTGGTTGCCTGTTTTTTCTTTTATAATTGAATTAAACTTTTCAATTTCTTCATAAATAGGACTATGTGCCGAATTTTCAAATAAGAAAAATTCTTTCTGTGGAGCTTTCAGTTGATCGTAGAAATCTTTTGCCAAAACAGTTGGAGTTTGATAATCGTATTTTCCCTGAAAAATATAAACAGGTATTTGCATACTGTCAGGTTCATTAAAGAGGTTATTTTCCATTACATCCGGAAACAAATGTTTTAATGAAAATAGTGTAGCAGGTATAATGTTTACCTTTTCCTTCAATGTATATTCTTTGGCATCAAAAAGCATTTTTAAAATCGCCCAATTGCTTGTTTCATTATGCGCAGCTCCACCACCAAACTTGTTTACATAACCCCGCTGAACCCTTAAATAATTTAGCCAATCATCGCTTGTGCCAGGAAAATCGGGCAAACTAATTTCTGCTAGCTCTTCTATAGCCTCTTCATCATTTAGTTCTTGTGCCTGTGCCCTAACCCACTCCAATGACACTCGCTCTCCTTCGTATTGGTTGCATACTTGGCCAATGCCAAAATAGGCATAATAAAGCTCGGGATATTTCTGAGCCGTTAATATGCCCAATAAAGAACCCCAAGAGTGCCCCATTATATAAATTTTTTCTTGATTAAATCGCTTGGCCAAAAGTTCACTAAGTTCTTTGGTATCAGCAATGAATTGCTCTATCGTCATATACTCGCCTGTCATATCACTCGAATAAGATTTGCCAGCACCTCGTTGCTCCCAATACACCATCACAAAATCATCCTCGATTGGTTGGTCAACTGCTCGTACAAAAGCAATTTCCGGGCTGCCTGGGCCACCGTGTAAAAACAGAATTACAGGTTTGGACTTATTTCTTCCTCTTATAATCAGGGTTTGCTCTATCCCACCAATAATTACTTTTTCGATGGTAGAAATACTGTTGGGTATTACTTCTCCCTGTAAGTCAGTGATAGGCTCGGTAGTGCCAGGGCTCTTAACCCACATTACTAGCACTAAGATTATTAGTGAAAGAAGAATGGCAAATAGAATTTTAAGTAGCTTTTTCATTAATGCTGTTTGTTAATATCTTTTAAACAGTCATCGGGTGAATCTGTAAAGCCTTATAAATTCATCCGATGACTTGATGTTTGATAGGTCTTTTTCTACTCTACTACTTTCTCAAGCATATCCTCAATCTCCCCTGGGGTGGACATAATTTTGGTAAAAGTACCCATAGTTAAATCAGGAAAAGCAATGGCAATTCTAAAACGGCCATGAAGCATATGAACTTCATCATCCATCACCAAAATTTCATAAGGAAGAAAAGCAGTATGTTTAGGGCTGGTAATATCAATTTTTGGCAAGAACTTTCCTTCCCCATCTTCACCGGAAAGTGCAATGCCATAAAGTGCTAACTTTTTACCAGGAATTTCATACTTATAAACCAGTTTAACATTTGGAACACCTTTTTTAAGATTGGCATCTATTTTGGCAACCGCTTCATCGTATGAATCAAATTCTTTAAGCTCATTTGTATCATCAAAATAAGGCATACCCATCATATAATGATACTTATGTAAGTCTTCAGCATCTTCTCCTTTTTGAGAGCCAAAAGGTGTTCCCTTATAAGTTCCGAATGCCTTCATTGCGGCTTCAAATGATTTGGCAACTGCATCATAATTCGATTTCACTTTTGAAAAATCTTCTCTAAAATAGGCATTACCCCAATACACAGGGTTTGTATAGCTAATATTTGTAATGTTTCCTTCTCGTGTAATGGCCACACGTAAAGTAGCCGCAAAGCCTGTTAGCCCACCAATTTGCTGCACTGCTTTTTCAAGCTGACTGTGAGAAATAATAATTACCACCCTGTTTTTATCGGCCGCAGGCATATATGAGCCAACTACGTTTAGTCCTTGCGCAGAAAGTGCAGAAGATACAGTTGATTTTAGCTCTGAAACTGATTTTGAAGAAATTGCTCCTAAAATATAAGGGTTAAGTCCTCCTGCATTGACTTGAAACAGAATTCCAACGGCAAACAGTAGTACAATAATTTTTTTCATGTCTTTTGATTGATTTTAATTATTCACTAAAAATAGCATTTCAAAAAGTGTATAAAAATGATGATTATTTCCTTTTTAACTATTTTTTACAACCTATAAAGATATGTTTTTACGAGAGATAACAAAATTACAAGACATTTATACCTCCATCGCCTTACGAAACTTATCTTTTATCTCAAGATTGCACAAATTGCCAATACTGCCCTCGTGAGTATGAACAGGCTTTTTATTGGGCACAAAATTTCCTTCTTCAATTTGCTTTCCAACTTGTTGGTAAGCATCTCTAAAAGGTATTCCATCATTCACCAACGTATTTACGGCTTCTACGCTAAACACCAAATCGTACTTTGGGTCGAGGATGACCGATTCATTAACTTCTAAATGAGAAAACATAAAACCTGTGATATCAAGGCAGTCTTTTAAAGAGGTAATGGCCGGAAACAGCGACTCTTTTAATAGCTGGTAATCACGATGATAGCCTGTGGGAAGATTATTGGTAATTAAAGTGAGTTCGGTGGGCAAGGCTTGAATTTTATTGCATTTGGCTCGAACAAGTTCCAACACATCAGGATTTTTTTTATGGGGCATAATGCTGGAGCCTGTGGTAAGCTCTTTCGGGAATGAAATAAACCCGTAATTTTCGTTCATATACAAGGTAACATCCATTGCTAAGCGGCTGATGGTACTGGCTACAGAAGCCATGGCAAAACTCACAGCCTTCTCTAATTTACCACGACTTAATTGGGCGGCTATCGAATTGTATTTTAATGTTTCAATTCCTAATTCTTTAGTAGTCTGTGCTCGGTTAAGCGGAATGGAAGAGCCGTAGCCTGCACCCGATCCTAACGGGTTTTGATCTGCAATTTTATACGCAGCATTTAAAAAGTGTATATCATCGATGAGCAATTCGGCATAAGCACCCAACCAAAGCCCGATAGAAGAAGGCATTGCCACCTGCATATGGGTATAACCAGGAATTAGCACCTCTTTATACTGTTCACTCAACTCCTGAAGTTGACTAAATAAGCTTTCAACACCCTGCTTAAATGCCACAATTTCGTCTTTGAGGTAGAGGTGTAGAGCAACTAGCACTTGGTCGTTTCGCGAACGGCCTGTATGTACTTTTTTGCCGGCATCTCCAAGCTTTTTTGTGAGTTCATACTCAATTTTAGAATGTACATCTTCAAAGGCCTCTTCAATTATAAACGAGCCATCTTCAACCTGCTGCAATAGAATATTTAGCTCAGTTATTAATTGGCTTCTTTCGGATTTTGAAATGATGCCAATACTGCAAAGCATATTGGTATGTGCTTTTGAGGCAAGTAAATCGTATTGGGCTATGGCCATATCGAGGGCACGATCGTTACCAACCGTAAACTTTTCTACGGCATTTTCTATGGTGTATCCTTTATTCCAGAGCAAGGCATCGCCTTGCTTCTGGCTGAGACAAGGCAGTGCCTTGTCTTTGCCTTGCTTCCATTTAGATGGGTTAGCTTTTATGTAGGCTGCGATATTTTTATAGGCCTCTTTGTTTGGTATTATTTTATCATGAAAAAGAGGTTGCCATTTAAACTTAGAGTTGATTTTATGCGCATGCTTTGTTACTACAGATTTAAAAGAGCCTACTATGGAAGAAAGGGTGTTTTCTCCTTGGTTTTGAAACCGTTGTTGTCCTTTTGTTTTGTTATTTTCTTTAGCTAAAGCTATTTTATCATTTTCTGCATACGGTTTATCAATAGTTATAACCCCATGTATATGATCTGGCATTATTATAAACTCTCCTAATTTTACAAAGGGAAAATGCTGAGGGATTTCAAGCCAAAAAGCATTAGCTATTTCCCCAATAGTGGACAGCTGCATTTTTTTATTGATTATTTCTCCAAAAAAAGGCACTCTGTTTTTAGTATTAATTGTTACAAAATAACTTGCATTCCAACCATAATCCCAGTTCTGCAATCGGGTAGATGATATTTTGTATTTGTTTTTAAATTTATTTTCCATTTGTTAACTATGTTAAACCACGAGTATTATTTAGATGCCAACTATCAAGTTAAGAATTTATGACATCTCATTCAACTTTTCCAATAGCTCAATGTATTTCTCTATCCCACCCTCAATTTCATCTGTATAAATAAATTCATCAGGTGTATGCGAACGAGCCGAATCTCCCGGCCCCAATTTGAGTGAAGGAATGCTTATTAACGATTGATCCGATAAGGTTGGGGAGCCATAGGTGTGCATTCCCAAGCTAATTCCGGCCTGAATCAGAGGGTGTTCCATTTTAATTGATGATGGATTTAAGCGTAATGACTTTGGGTTGATGTTTGATTTTATATGCTGCTGAATAATTTCCAGAGTTTGGTCATTTGAATATACATCGGTGGTACGTACATCAATGGTAAAATAGCACCGGTCGGGAATTACATTATGCTGACTGCCTGCATTTATAACAGTGGTAGTCATTTTTACCGGGCCGAGCGTTTTAGATTGAACAGGAAACTCATACGACTGAATCCATTCAATATCTTTTAAGGCTTTATAAATGGCATTTTCACCTTCATTTCTAGCTGCATGACCCGCCTTTCCGTGAGCAGTACATTCTAACACCATCAGTCCTTTTTCGGCAATGGCCATAGCCATTAAAGTTGGTTCGCCAATTATTGCCACAGAAGGAGTTGGAACTACTTTCATTATTTCCACAATTCCGTTTTTACCTGAAATTTCTTCTTCTGCGGTGCAGGCCAGAACAATATTGAAAGCCAGATTTGGCTCCTTATAAAAATGCAAAAATGCAGCTATTAAACTTACGAGCGGCCCTCCTGCATCGTTACTACCTAACCCAAATAGTTTGCCCCGCCTGTCCGGCAGGCAGGCATCTTCAATTATTGGTTCGAACGGAGGTTTGGTATAGCCATTATTTGGCTTAACCGTATCGTGGTGAGAGTTAAGCATTAACGTCTCTTTATTGGGGTCAAAATATTTATTAACCGCCCACACATTATTTAAGTGCCGCTGTGCTTCTACGCCTTCATTCTTTAAAAAGCTGAAGAGAATGGTTGCTGTTTTATCTTCTTCTTTGGATAAAGAAGGAGTTGCAATCAATTGCTTTAATAGCTTTATGGATTTATATGTTAATTCTGTTTTCATTTTTTATGGTTTACGTCATTCTGAAGGAGATATCCCGATATACTTGATGAGATTCTTCGCTTTGCTACCATTGACGGATTTGTACAAAGAGGTTCCAAATTATCCTATTTTTTATTCCGAGGTACGAGGAATCTTCTACTTTTCGAAGATGATTTTCTAGCCTCACAAGATTCCTCGTACCTCGGAATAGAAAAAAATCTTTTGTGATTCCGTCATTTCCCTATGCTGATTTTATTTAAAATCCCGCCCTCTGAATGACGGTTTAATTTTACACTACTCATATCACAACCGTTGTATATGAAGATTTTTTATTTACAAGGTGTTCAGCAGAAGTAAGCTTTACCTCCTTTACACCCTTATTAAGTGCATAAAACGCATTGCTTAATTTAGGAATCATCCCATCGATAATTATTTTTTCTTTCTGCAATTCAGAAAATTTTACTTCGGTAATAGTTTTAATTACATTGCCAGAAGCATCTAAAACACCATTCTTTTCGAAGGCAAATGTTAACTCAACTTCATATTGATCGCTCATTGCTACAGCAATTTCGGAAGCCATAGTATCGGCATTTGTATTAAGTAATTGCCCCTTTCCATCGTGGGTAATGGCCGAAAAAACAGGTGTCAAACCAGCTTCAATTAAGGAAGCAATTAAGGCATGGTTTACAGTTTTTACATCGCCTACAAACCCGTAGTCAACCGGGTTTACAGGCCGTTTTTCACACTGAATTACATTGCCATCTGCACCCGAAAGCCCCAAGGCGTTGCACTCAAACCCTTGTAAACCAGCCACAATCGATTTATTGATTAAGCCAGCATATACCATTATAACCACTTCGAGAGCATTGGCATCTGTTATTCTTCGGCCTTCCACCATATTGGGTTTAAGCCCAAGTGTTGTTTCCATTTTAGTAGCTTTGGAACCACCTCCGTGTACTAATATTTTGGCTCCTTCCGTTTTTGCAAAAGCTCTCAAAACGGATGATAATTGTTGCTCATCATCAATTACCTTACCTCCAATTTTAATAATTTGTAATTTCTTCATCCTTCTAAAATTGATTTTAGCACAGCCTGTGCCGCAT
>JAMOMJ010000382.1 GCA_027067135.1 Cyclobacteriaceae bacterium | reverse complement strand
CTCAAATTTATGTAGGACTAACGAGTTAATTCAAAGAAATTTGAGGAAGTTTAGGGAAATTTCACTAAAGCCCTAAGGGAAAATATCTAGCAGGCAATCTTTTAGAAATAACCCCGATGACTATCGGGGGAAATAATCCATTATTTTTTCGCTTTTTATTTCCAAAATCTCACCTACTATCTTATTTTCTGACAGCATTCCTTAGGTCGAACTCAGGTTATTAAGTTGCTTTTAATAGAAATGCATTTCTATTAAATAGGAATTAAAAATATGGGAGGTAGATAAAACCCGTTGATTGTATCGAAATCAGTTTAAAATTTGCTTACATATAGAGCCTATGTAATTGAGAGTGATCCTATTGATTCGAAGAGTTTATATAATTTAAGAACTCGCTCTTGGTACTTTGCTCTTTAAATTTTCCACTAAAATAGGCGGTGCCTGTTTTGCTATTGGTATCATTAACACCTCTTGACGAGACACAAAGGTGGTCTGCGTCCATCACCACAGCAATATCTTCTGTTTGTAATGTTTTCTTTAAATCTTCAGCAATTTGAATGGTGAGTCGTTCTTGCACTTGAGGTCGTTTTGCATAATATTGTACAATACGGTTGATTTTAGAAAGCCCAATTACCTTGCCCGAAGAAATATAGGCCACATGTGCTTTACCAATAATAGGTACAAAATGATGTTCGCAATGAGAATAAAAAGTGATTTCTTTTTCTACCACCATCTCTCGATAATCAAATTTATTGTCGAACAGCGTAGCAGAAGGTTTGTTTTTTGGGTCTAGCCCACTAAATACTTCTTCAATGTACATTTTTGCTACTCTTAGAGGAGTGCCTCTTAAGCTATCATCAGTCAAATCTAACCCAAGAGTTTCCATAATTGATCTGAAATGAGAGGCTATTTTTTCTATCTTTTCAACGTTTGATAATTCAAAGGCATCTGCTCTTAGTGGTGTCTCACTTGAAGAAGCAATATGATTATCTCCAATGTCTTCGAGAGGAGGTTTAGGCAGGGTATTGGACATAATTGCGTGGTGTTTCGTACAAAGTTATCTTCAAATCTAATTCTTGGTCGATTAATGGCCTTAATATATTGTAAATAACAATGGAGATATTTTCGGCTGTTGGGATCAATGATTTAAACTCGTCAAGCTCTTTATTCAGATTTTTATGATCAAATTTTTCAAGGACATGTTCTTTTATTAGATCACTTAAATTTTTTAAGTCATATACAAACCCAGTTTCTTTACTAGGAGTTCCTGTTAATTGAACTATGAGCTCATAATTATGACCATGGAAATATTTGTTATTGCACTTTCCAAAAACGGCTTCATTCTTCTTAAACTCCCAATCAGGATTAAAAAGACGGTGAGCTGCATTAAAATGTTCTTTTCTAAAAACAGATACTTTCATAAACAACTTAGATTTTTGTAGGACTAACGAGTTAATTCCTGCCTGCTGCAGGCACGGCAAGAAAATATAAGGAGGTTTAGGGAAGTTTCGTTAAAGCCCAAAGGGAAAATATCTAGCAGGCAATCTTTTGAATATAAAAATCTTGAAATAATCCATTATATCTTTGCTTTTTATATTAAAAAGCTCACCTACTATTTTATTTTCTGGCAGCTATTCCTTATCCCGAACTCAGGTTTATATAAAACAATAATAAGGAGAGCAAAGTAAGATTTTATACTTTAACCAAAATTTTGATAGTTTGAATGTACTAACATTTATATCTTTACAAGATTAATGTAAATTAGATTTGATTTAAATTACGATTAACCAAGAACTTTATGAAAAAACGTTTACCTCTATTATTAATAGGAG
This sequence comes from Cyclobacteriaceae bacterium, assembly GCA_027067135.1. Lineage (GTDB taxonomy): Bacteria > Bacteroidota > Bacteroidia > Cytophagales > Cyclobacteriaceae > JAKISE01. Next base: position 4,797 of record JAMOMJ010000382.1, on the reverse strand, counting down.
CTTTAGTAGCACTACTTATAATTAACCCTTTTGAAAAACAAGAAGTTGTTAACGATCCAGAGACAACATCTGAGCAAGCTTGGGCGAAGCAAATTGCAGATAAGCGGGCAGCAAAAAAGGCGGGTGCTCATAAATATGACAAACCAGATGAATTTGCCCTTTTTCAAAAAGGAATAAGAACAAGAGATGGTGAGTTATCACCTAGTTATCCTGCAAATTATGTGTTAACTGAACTAAGAAAAGCACAAACAAGGCAAGCAGCCTTTAGTGCTAATGCTAAATCTAGTGCTACTAATGCCATTACCTGGACAGAAAGAGGGCCTGCTAATGTGCCAGGAAGAACTAGAACAGTAGTTGTAATGCCTCAGGATGCCACTCATAATACATGGGTAATTGGTTCTGTAGGAGGTGGAATATGGAAAACCACTGATGGCGGAACTACATGGATTGAAAAAACTAAAGACTTACCCAATATAGCCTTTACAACTATTGCTTTAGCTGAATCTAACCCTAATGTACTTTATGCTGGTACAGGAGAAGGTGGATTAGGTGGGGCAGATTTAATTACCGGCAATGGTATTTTTAAATCGGTAGATGAAGGTGAAACATGGAACCAGTTAGCTTCAACTGCTGGAAGTGTTGATTTTCAAAACATTAACCGGTTAATTGTTGACCCTAATAATGAAAATATCATTATTATTTGTACCACTAATAGTGTTGACTTTGAATCAGGTATTTTTAAATCGGTAGATGGAGGCGTTAATTGGGTAAATACTTTACTAGACACATCTACAAGCAGAAAGTTTCAGCATATTGTGGCTACTCCAGGTAATTTCGATGTTCAATATGCAGCGTCTAACGGTGAAGGGGTATGGAAATCTATTGATGCCGGTAATACGTGGACACTTTCAAACACAGGGATGAGCCCTAGTGGCAGGGTTGAAATGGCCGTATCTCCAGTTAACCCTAACAAAATTTTTGCGTCAGCAGAAGGAGTTGATAAGGAAGGGAATTTAATGTCTAAACTATATATGTCAATTGATGGAGCTGCATCTTGGTCGTTAGTAGATGTATCACATAGTGGAAGTTTGGCTAATTATTTGGGAGATCAGGGGTGGTTTGATAATATTGTTTTATGCTCGCCTTACAATGAAGACGTAGTTTATGTAGGAGGTGTTTCTATATTAAAGGTAGAATTAGGTACTGGAGTAGGATCAATTGATACAATCTATAGTGTGCAGCAAAATGGAACAGATGTGTTTATGTCGTTTGTTAATTTTGGAGCCTCTGAATTTGGTGGAGCTTTAGAAGTAGGAGGCGATGCCGATGAAACAAATATAGAAATAAGATTTGGTCTGGGATTGTCTCAAAAAGCACATCGGTTTACAGTACCTTCAGGTCAAGGTAGTGGTGTTCCAGATGCTGACTATTCGTATCAAGATTATGTGGATGTGCCTTTTGAAGTATGGGATATGAGTGCAAACCGCCAATTAATGGTGTCGTTTAGAGACCAACAAGTTAATGGACAGTTTAATCTTATTGAATCCAATACAGATGGAGATGCCTCAACACATAGTAGAGAATATATATATATTAATAATGCAGATTATAATGCCTCTGCCCCAGATACCAATATTGCCGTAAATGGTGGGCATGTTTTTAAGCAAATGTACTTTTTTTGGCCTGTGTTGGCAGAAGGAGGAACTTGGGATGTCGCTAATTTGCCTTCTTCAACCCTAAACATTGTGGTTTCCGAGGTTGATGTATTAAATGCCAGTACTGATGTGGTTGCAGATCCTTATAATAGTTTTGATGGAACAAACTCCTTTAACACATTTGGGGTAGATGTACACCCCGACCATCATGGGATAGTAGCTATAAAAGAAGATGATGCAGCTAAAACTTTTAGAATATTACTAACTACCGATGGAGGGCCTTTTATCTCTAAAACATCAACCGATCCAGGTGTAACCGAAGGAGACTGGACGATGGTGGGTAACACCTATAATACAGCTCAATTTTACGGAGCCGATAAAAAACCTAGTGAAGAGGTGTATTTTGGAGGTATGCAGGATAATGGTACTTGGCTATCACCAATCGAAGCAGATGCTGCATCAAATTATAGTTTTAAAATAGGTGGAGATGGGTTTGAAGTACTATGGCATAATGAGGATGCTAACAAGCTAATTGGAGGATGGCAGGGCAATAGATTTGAAAGATCTACTAATGGGGGGGCTACTTTTTCTGATGCAATTAGTGGATTAAGTGGTTCTCATCCTTTTATATCTAAATTATCAACCTCTAAAAAATTGCCAGAAGTTATTTACACAGTATCGTCTGACGGTATTTTTAAGTCTGATAATTTTGGGCAAAATTGGAAACTAACTTCAATTACAAGCCAGTGGGGTGGTGCCAATACATTTTTAGATGTTGAAGTATCTCGTGCCAATCCGAATATAATTTGGGCTGGTAGCGGTATGTCAACCGAAACAGATAGACGCATTTTTGTTTCAATTGACCAAGGAGTAACATTTAATGCAACTGAATTTACAGACCTTGCTTCTGGCACAATTACTAAATTATCATCTCACCCTACAGAATCAAATACAGCCTATGTTATTTTTTCTCAGGCTCAAAGGCCTAAAATTTTAAAAACAGAAAATTTGGGACAAACCTGGACAGATATTACTGGTTTTGGGACTAATATTTCGAGTAATAATGGATTTCCTGATGTAGCTGTATATTGTTTATATGTTCATTTTGACGACCCAAATAAAATGTGGGCAGGTACCGATATTGGTATTGTGGAATCGCTTGATAATGGTGCAACTTGGAACCTGCTGAATAGCGATATGCCAAAAGTAGCCGTTTGGGATATGAAAGGGCAAGACAATCAAATTGTGATAGCCACTCATGGTAGAGGTATTTGGACAGCCACAGTAGATAACTCTCAAACAGCATTTGTAAAAGGCCCTAAGTTAATAGCCAAAGGAACATCTCCTCAAAAAGAACTAATGCTTCTTCTAAATTCAGAAAATGCTTATGACTCTACCGAGGTTTATGTAAATTCTCAATTAGTTAAAACGCTCTATTCGGTTAGTGCTGGAGATCTTCAAATTAGTGTTCCAGATGTTGTAGCAGGTAATAAGGAAGTGAAATTAATTAGCTATCAAAAAGAATCTCCTTTTTTTACAAATGCACAATCTTTTGCACATTTAAATGTTACATCAGTTGTTGAAGAGTTTACCGATATGTTTAAAACGCCCAATAATTTTTTCTTGTCTGATATGAGGATTAATTCTTTTTTGAGCACAGGAAACCCTGCGTTACAATCTCCTCATAATTATGCACTAGATGCTAATTTAGAGGCAATTATATTGAGTCCAATTATTGTTTCTGGTACAAACTCAACATTTAATTACAAGGATATTGCAGTAATTGAGCCTGCGGATGCTGGGGCAAAATTTGGGGATGATGCTTTTAATGATTATGTGGTTGTGGAAGCAACAAAAGACGGTATAAATTGGGTGCCAATTGAAGATGGTTATAATGCAAGTGCCAACGCAAATTGGCAAGCTGCTTTTGATGGAAGTGCTGAAATCAACTCTTCTTTATTTGTGGATCATTCGATAGAATTGAAAGATAAATTTAATGTTGGAGATACCCTTCTTTTTAGATTTAGGTTGTTTTCTAATGCGGATACTTCTGGTTGGGGTTGGGTAGTTGATAATATCTATATTCAGACTGAGCCACTTGGGTTAGAAAAACCTTCGGAAGTAAGTTCGTATAAAATATATCCTGTACCATCGAATGGAAGGTTTACAATGGATTACCAGTTAACTGCAAAGAGTGAAGTTAGCTTAGAGATAATGTCGATTACGGGTCAAAAAATTAAGACCTATGATTTAGGACAAAAAACTTCTGGTAATTACAGGTTTAAATTAGAAAATTATACTCTGGAAAACGGAGTCTATATTTTCTCTTTAAGAACAAGTTCAGGAGTAACTTCGCAAAGAGTTTTAGTTTCTAGATAGAATTGTAAGTTACATAATTATGAAAGCCTAAGGAAGAAATTCTCTAGGCTTTCTTTTTTTGTATCATTCTATCCTCTTTCTTTTCTAGTCTTAATTCTGTTCCTTTGTACAACTTATCAAGAAAGACGGAGGGATGGGCCCTGAGATGTCTTAGCAACCTTGGCAAACTTGGTGCTAATTCCCATTTTCGCAAATAGCGGGATAAAGATGAGTTGAGCAATTCGCTTACACCCTCATTCTTTCTTTTTAAGTACTAATTATAATACGTCATTGCGAACCTGCCTATACTGCTGTTTCGGCAGACAGGCGTAGTGAAGCAATCTGTTTATGTAAGAAAAGACAGCTTCCTTGCGATGACGATGAAGAAAGAGAAATGAATATAAAAGAAATACTAAAAGAAAGAATACTCGTACTAGATGGTGCCATGGGTACTATGATACAACGATTTAAGCTAACCGAAGAGGATTTTAGAGGAGAACGATTTAAAAATCATGCTAAGCCACTGCAGGGCAATAACGATTTATTGGCACTTACCAGACCAGATGTATTAAGGTCAATCCACGCTGAGTATTTTGAAGCAGGAGCTGATATTGCAGAAACAAATACCTTTAGTGGAACAAGCATAGCCCAAGCCGATTACGATTTGCAAGAAGCGGTTTATGATATCAATTATTTATCAGCAAAGTTGGCAAAAGAAGTAGCCGATGAGTTTACAGCTAAAGAACCACATAAGCCTCGCTTTGTGGCTGGCTCTATGGGGCCA
>JAMOMJ010000381.1 GCA_027067135.1 Cyclobacteriaceae bacterium | reverse complement strand
AAGCCGCATCATCTGACCCACTTAAGTCGGGCTTCTTCGGGTGCAACGGTTTGTGGTATAGTTTTGCTGTTTTAAAGTTCCTCGTGCCAGTTTTCCAGTGGATCAGCTGTGCGGGGCGTTATATTAAAAACAAGGTGAGTTACCAGTTTATGATTAGGCACTTTCAATACAAAAAAATATGTTTAGGAAGAGACTATCTTCAAGAGCACTTCTCAGACTCATTTAACTTATCCGAAGTAGCTAAATATTCATGTATGTCTCAATATCATTTTTCTAGAATTTTCACAAATGTATTTGGTGAGTCACCAAACACATTTGTCGCTAGATTGAGAATTGAAAAGGCAAAAAACATGCTGATAACTGAAAAATTTAGCATAGGAGAAATCTGTGAAAGTGTTGGTTATACAAGTATTGGAAGTTTTTCTTCCCTTTTCAAAAAACAAGTAGGGATGTCGCCTACACAATATCGTCATAAACTTTGGGGCTTATCAAATGAATCTCTAAGCTTTCCAATGCAATCTATTCCTCTATGTTATTCGCAGAATTTATTTGGCTTTAAAAATCACGGAATTAAGAAAAGAAGATAGCAATATAGAAGAAAATAACAATTTCCTTTCTGTTAAAATTATAAATCAAATTAACAAAGGAGTTGAAGATGATACAAGCAATAGTCCATGTCACAGTACATGTATTAGATCAGGATGAAGCCCTTAAATTCTATACTGAAAAACTCGGATTTGAAGTAGGGATGGATATGACAATGGATGGTGGTTTCCGTTGGCTGACAGTGTTCGCAAAAGCGCAACCTAAACTTGAGTTAGTTTTGGCTGAACCTAAGGAAGGACCAATGTTTGATAAAGATTCAGCTGAAAAAATTAGACGCTTAGTTTCAAATGGTGCATTTGGCGTCGGTGTCTTTGAAACTGATAATTGTCAAAAGACTTACGATGAGCTTGTAGCGAAAGGCGTTGAATTTACTCAACCTCCAACAGAGCAATTTTATGGTATTGAGGCATTAGGAAAAGATAATTCTGGTAATTGGTTTAGTTTAACTCAACAAGCCACATAAAAATATAACAAGGCCATTAACGCAGACCGGCTAAAGCGTTGTTTGTTTGTGCGCCATTCCGCTGCGCTACATTCTAGCACAAACAAACAACGCTTTAGCCGTCTGGTTATGGGCGACGTTATATTAAATTGATGTATAAGTAAAACTTTCCCAAGTTATAATCTGTTATAATTCGTATATTCTATTAAAATAAGGAATCCCCCTAAGTGGAAATAAATTCAATACAAGAGCTTCTTGAAAACTTGAAAGACCTTCACGATGATCCCAAAAAAACAGTTTGGTATCGTGGACAATCATCTAATGATTGGAAACTTACCCCATACTATTTGCGTCTCGCTAATGCTCAATCAGAATCAACTTTATTAAAGCGTTTTAAACAAAGTGCCGCAATGTTAATCGACACCTCACCAAATGAATCTTTTGATTGGCTATTTCTTATGCAACACTATGGGGTACCAACTAGGTTACTAGACTGGAGTGAAAGTCCTTTAGTGGCTTTATACTTTGCTGTCGAAAACATTGAAAGTACTGAAGATGGTGCGTTATGGCTCTTATATCCAACAGAATTAAATAAAAATGCACGTATTAATAATAAAGATGAAGATGACTATATTCCATCCTTCGAAGATGAAGAGCTAGAAAGCTACTCGGTTGAGAGTTTAAAAGCTAATCCAAGAATACAATTATTACCTGTTGCAACGATAGCCACTAGAAATAATACAAGGATACAAGCACAGTTAGGTGTTTTCACAATTCACCATCTTGAAAATATACCAATTGAAGAAATTGGAGATTCTACTCATGCAGTAAAATTAACTATTCCAGCTGGATCGAAAGAAGTAATCAGAAATCAATTAACGTTACTTGGGTATTCAAAGTTTCAGCTATTTCCTGAGCTATCAAGTATTGGAGATATTATAAAGGAAGGTATTCTATGAGTTACATTGAAACATCATCTTTGAAAAACACCACTACAATGTTAATTTTTGCAGAACGTGATGAAATTAAATTAGACCCACCTTATCAAAGAATGGGAGATGTATGGACTCATGAAAAAAAGCAACTTCTAATCGATTCAATATTAAATGATTATGATATTCCAAAAATATATTTTCATATTTACGATAGAGAAACAGTATCAGAGAAAGGTATAAAATACTCAGTTATAGATGGAAGACAACGACTAGAAACAATCTGGCAATTTATTGAGGGAAAATATAATTTATCCTCAGATTTTGAATACCAACGTGATCCTGGGTTGAAACTTGCAGGTCTTGGATATGAAGATATTGCAAAAGAATTTCCACGAATAAGAATACAGTTTGATTCATTTGTTCTTCCAATAGTTGGGGTTACAACAGATGATGAGTTTCTGATTGAAGATATGTTTTCTCGATTAAATGAAGCCGTCCCATTGAATGCAGCTGAAAAACGGAATGCCATGGGGGGAGTAGCTGTAAAAGTAATTAGAGATATAAGTCACCATGACTACTTTGAGAATAAAATTATAATTGCTAATAAGAGATACCAACATTTAGAGGTTTCCTCAAGAATACTCCTTTCTGAAAACAGCATTCAAGAATCTAATAAACTTGTAGATACAAAGAAAGTCTATTTAGATAAATTTGTTCAAGATAATTTTGATAATGATCAAAAAATGGATAATTTAAAAAATGATGTTGAGGTTGTTCTTAATGAAATGTCCAAAGTTTTTTCTGAATCAGATGAGTTGTTAAGGGCACAAGGAAATATGGTTCTCTACTACTTATTATTTAGAAATGCGATGCAGAGCAGTGAAATAGATAAAGTATCAAGAAGAAAGTTACTACAGTTTAGGGATGAATTAACAACGAACAGAAAAATTGCTGAAAATGATTATGCTAATTCAAAGTTTGAACTTTTAGAATTTGACAGACTAAGTCAACAAGGAACAAATGACGCCTCTAATATCCGTGAACGACTTCGAGTTCTTTCTGAGTTTATAGGCTTATCTAAAACAGAAATATAACAAGGCATTTAAAACAAGGACTTACCTAAGTTGGGGTTCTTGTTTTAAGGGCTGTAGTTTCGTTAAAGCTCATGCTAAATTTGACTTCAGTGTAGTTAAATCGGCAAGCCCTTTAATGCGGCGTTATGTGTCTGCGACGCTAAAGCATTTAAATCACATTTGTTTATATAAAAAACTGAAGATAAAAAATGAAGATAAAAAATTTAAAGTTAGTCAATTTCAAGCCAATTAAAAATATAGAGCTTAATGATTTAGGGTCTACGGTTATTATTGCAGGAGCAAATGGAGCGGGGAAAACAAGGCTTAAAGAAGCTATTGTAAATACACTTCAAGGCAACCCTTTAATGGATATGACCATCGAAGCGACACGTCAAGAAGAAGTGGATGTTAAGTACTTTGGTAACAACTTCGTAGAGGTTAAGCAAGGTCAACAAAATCAAATACTTGTTAATTACATAAATAGTAGAAAATATGGTGCTGGTAGATATGTGGGTTCGCTTGTTCAAATAGACTCCAATAGAAGCATACAAACCCTGAACTATACACCTGTTAACTGGTTGGCTGACGACCCTGATGACGTAGACGCACCTAGTAATTTTTATTGCTCAGCTTTTACTAGTAGATGGCAAGATTTTGTTAATTATATCCATCAAAAATCAGCCTCTAGAGATAAAAAGTTAGCTAATGAGCTAAAAAAGACACCTAGTTTAGGTGAGGATATAATTAATAAAAATCCTGACCCATTTGAAAAATATAAAAAAATATTCTCTGATCTAATACCTAGCAAAAAGTTAATTGATATAGATCCTGCACAGCCTCGTGAATTTCAATATGAAGATGAGGATGGTCAAGTTTTACCTTTTAGTACACTAAGCTCAGGCGAACAAGAGGTGATTAAAGTTTTATTTGATGTTGCTAGAAAAGAAATAAAGCACTCAGTCATTATTGTAGATGAACCAGAATTGCACCTTCATCCTACTTTAACTTTTAAGCTTATTGAGTCTTTAAAAACCATAGGAGAACATACTAATCAATTTATTTTTCTTACACACTCTGCTGACCTAATTTCCACTTATTACTCTACTGGTAATGTATATTTTATTGATCCATCTCAAAATGGGGCAAATCAAGCTCATAGGTTAAGCGACTTAAATAATAGCCATCATCAGTTAGTTCAATTAATTGGACAAAACTTAGGCTTGTTTGCTGTAGGTAAAAAGTTAGTATTTGTGGAGGGCGAAAATTCGAGTATTGACAGGTTAACTTACCACACCATTGCTCAATCTGTAGATACTGAGATTAAAATAATACCTGTTGGTTCAGTCATTAATTTAATGACACTAAATAGTATAGAAGAGCAAATAAGAAACTCTATCTTTGGAATTGATTTCTACATGATCAGAGATAGAGATGGGTTGAGTGATTCTCAAGTAAATTCAATCGAAGTAAATGGAAGAATAAAATGCTTGAAACGGAGACATATAGAAAACTATTTTTTGGATGATGAAATACTATTTAAAGTTGCGGAGCAACTTTACTTAACAACAGACAATGAAGAGTTAACACAAGAATTAATTAAAGTTGAATTAAAACGAATTGCTGAAGAATCTATAAATTTTAATCTATTTAAAAACTATAAAGAGTATTTGAATGTAAACTTCCATTTTAGTCCTCCAAGGGTTAGAAGAGTAGAGACAAAAACAACAGATGAGGTAAAACAAGAACTAATTGATGGTGTGCAGCATAATTTAGATATACTTACTTCAGAACTAGAAAGTGAAAAGGTATCAAGCTGGATTAGTAACGAAGAGGTTCGTCTAAAAGAGATGCTTGAAACCGATCAATGGGTTGACAGTTTTCAAGGTAAGTTAATATTCTCTAAAATATGCTCAGATGTGTTAAAAGGAGATATTGTGAGAGTTCGACAAGCATACGTAGATATAGCACTAAAGCAGAAGCCTGAGGTCTTAAAGGACTTGCTTGAAATTTTTAACGATATTAAATAAAACATAACAAGGCATTTAAAACAAGGACTTACCTAAGTCGGGCTTCTAGGTTAAGGTCTGTAGTTTCGTTCAACTTCATGCTAAATTTAACATCAGTTTTGTTAAATCGGCAAGCCCTTTAATGCGGCGTTAGCCAATCAAAAGAAAATACCGTGATGCATTAGAGTATGTCATATTAATAGAAACTTATTATCGGGAAAATAAAATGGCTGGCTCTGTATTTTTTAACAAATTTTCTTGGGAAGGCATTAGTGAAACAGAAGCAATTAATTCCCTAAAACTAACAACACTTTCTAGTGAAAATGTCGTTATTGCAGCATCACAATTAAACTTTGAACCTGCAAAAGAACTATTAGGAAAGAATAAAGAATTAATTACCGAAGGGGTAGTAAAGATTGCGATTGGGAATGTCTATGATTCTCTTGAAGATTATTACAAACATTATGATAAAGAAACGGATAATGATATTTGTTCAATAATTGAAGTTGTTGATAATAACCCTGCCGAGACAATAGCATGGTATCCACAACCTGATACACGCTTATATTTTACGGAAACTATCCAAAGTGAATTATCTAATCCTCTTTCAAATATCTACACCTCTGTTCCGTCTTTAGCAAAAAATCAAGAAATAATTCTTGATTACTTTGAAGGAAAAACTGGTAACGATATTTATTATACTGAGTTCTTAGAGCATGTCCGAGAGAAAGCTGATGAGAAAACATATGATTATATGCAAAAGTTTGCTACTTTTTTATATTTTTACTCTGGTGCTCGCTCGACAGGATGTAAGAACATGGTGCCACAACATGATTTAGTCGATTGGGGAATTTACTTACCAGAAGATGAATCTTTAATTTTAGATCATGATCGAATATTCCTAAATGTCATTGTTGGAAATCTTCTAAATTTGGGAGTTCACGACACATCAATACAAGATTTAAAAACAATTAATCTTCAATCTATGGAGTTCCTTTCATACGAAGATATTTTAAGTCTTCGCAAAGACATATTTTTTGATGAATTTCTAAAGAAGTATTGGTCTTTAATTCATGCTGCAGAGCAAGTACTAAAAGAAGAAAATCATATTGGAAAGCTTGAAGTTAATCTAAATACTCTAGTGGAAATTAGAAGCACCCTAGATGATATGATGACAAAAATTGGAAAAAAAGAATTAGAGAACTATAAGTATTTAAAGTTATTTGAGCAAGGCTCTAAGTTTACCTGGAGTGTTTTAGGAGGTGATGCAGCCAATGCAATTTCAGCAATAACACCGACAGGAACGATAATAAATAAAGGTTCAGAAATTGATGGCTTGTATAATAAATTGACATATCATGTTGATAAAGCAATTAACTGGTCAGCAAGAAAGTTTGGGGTAAATTGTAGTGTAATTCCTTACTTGAAAAGCATTGAAGATAAAATGATGATTAATTTTAAAAAAGGTCACAGATATTAAACAAATGGCTAACAAGGCATTTAAAACAAGGACTTACCTAAGTTGGGCTTCTTGTTTTAAGGTTGTAGTTTCGTTTAACTTCGTGCTAAATTTAACTTTAGTTTAGTTAAATCGGCAAGCCCTTTAATGCGGCGTTAGCTGCCCTTACGGGGATTTCTTGCTGAGTAAGCTTTTATAGCTTAAAAATAGCGGTTTTCCCTATGTCACCCCCC
>JAMOMJ010000380.1 GCA_027067135.1 Cyclobacteriaceae bacterium | reverse complement strand
AAGTAGGGATGAAAAAACAGTCCCTAAAAACTGGCAAGTATGGGTTAGCGGAAAGGGTGAAAAACAGCACAAAGGGGTTAGAGTTGGGCAGAATGGGGGGAATGTATATGCTGAAATCAGTAATTCCTTCAATGAGACTAAGTATGATTACATGTTTTCTGAGAATGTAGGACTAAATGCTATGTTTAATATGATTGGGCATTATTCTGTTAGTAGAGTTAAAGATAAGTACTACTTTAATGCTTCATCTGCAGGAACGACTTCAGCAAAAAGTCAAGGTGATGTTACATTTCAAGGCAATGCTATTATGATGGTCAATGGGAAGATGGTAAGTAGCACACCATTTGTATATAGTCAAGGTTATAATACTAGCTTTCCAGATGGGTTTTCAAATCTAGGTGGGGTTTCGTTTGAGTTACCAACAAGCGGAACTGTTATGATTAATTTAGAATTCAATTATCATATAATCTTTGGTTCTGCAGGTCAGAATCATTCATCAACAATGACTATTCCTGTTTATATCCGAACTGTAGGATTACCAAGAAATTAACTATGGACAAACGAATTTTATTTTTAATTATATTGGTTATTTCTTCGTGCAGTGATGCTGAAAAGAAATCTAAACAGGTAGATAGTGCAAATAAGCATCAGCCAGATTCGAATGCGGTAAGACTTAATAATAAAGCTATTAGTTTTATTGGTAAAGTTTCATCTTTTAATGGTGACTCCCTAAATAATCTTCTTTATGACTCCGCATTGATTTACTATAATCAGGCGATTGAATTAGATAGTTTATATTTGATGGCTTACACTAATAAGGCTCGAGTTTTACAGCGAAGAGGTTTGTTAGAACCTGCGCTTGAAATTCTATATAAAGTACAAACCATTAGGCCAAATTTCGCTGAAGTGATAATGGGACAAGGGTTTCTTTATGAGAAAATGGGCAGCTTAGAATTAGCTGACAAAAAATATAGAGAAGCCCTTGAAGCATTCGAGAATAGGTTAGAGGATGACCCAGAGAATGACAAAGCTCAGTCAGATATTGCTTTTCTATATATCTTTTTGGAAAATGAAAATATAGCCATAGATGAGATACAAAGCTTTATCCGTAAGAATCCAGAAAGTGAACAGTTAAAAATGACGGAAGGAATTATTAATAATTTTGATCGGGAAAAATTTATTAAAGAATACTAAAATTCCTTATACTTCCAAGCAATAGAAAAACAAACTGGCTCAAGTTTCATCCTTGGTTCGTGTCTCACGCACCAAGAAAAGGATGTGTTATTACAAATAATGTCCTTTAGCAGCATGTATTAACACACTGCTGGCAGTAACTTTATAAACAAGTCTATGTTCTTGGTTTATTCTGCGCGACCAATAGCCGGCAAGATTGTATTTTAATTGTTCAGGTTTTCCTGTTCCGGTAAAAGGGTGTTCGGCAAGTTCGTTAAGGAGTAGGAGCAATTTTTTGGTAATTACCTTGTTACCAGCCTTTTTATGAGAATCAATATCTTTAAGAGCCTGTTTAGAGAAATCTAAATGATAACTCATTCTAAGCCTAATAAATCTTGTAGTTCACTCTGCTTTACACGGGTAAACTCATTGTTTTTAAACTCCTTTTTACTTTTTTCAATTTTAGCCACAAACTCAGGGTTGTAGGGGCTATCATCTACTTTTACAAAGTTTAGGCTTTTCACTAGCTCAATAAAGAACTGGTATTTGTTTTCAGGTATATCTAAAGTTACTTTCATAGTGCAGCTACATTTTTATTAAAGAAGTCTTTGAATTTTTGTTTGGTAAGCATGGTATCAATGATTTTGAAAACTGTGCTTTTATCTTCCTCATCCAGTTGGTTAATCATGTTTAGTTGCTCAAACCCTTTCTTGTCCTTTACGGTTACTTCTTTGGGCAACTCTCCTTCATAGTTCAGAATTTGGTCAACGCTCATATCAAAGAGTTCACTAAGTAGTTGTAATTCTTTCACAGAAGGCTCTCTGTTGCCGTTTTCCAGTTTATTGTAGTTGGTGTTGCCAATATTGAGTTCAGCAGCTACTTGCTTCTGTAACATGCCTTTTTGCTCTCTAATGCCTTTGATTATTGTACCTAAACTCATACCTGAACTGTTTTAATGAATAAACAAAAGTAGCGATAAAGTGAATTTTATGCAATTAGTTGCGAATAAGACTAATCAAAGATTGCGATAAAGTGAATTTATAAATAGATTTGTGATTGAATAAATCGCAAGAAATAAATATCACATGGAAATAGGTGCCATCAAAACCCAACTCACCCTCTCCCAAGTATTACACCACTACGGGCTAAAACCAGACAAGCACCTGCGGTTAAACTGTCCGTTCCATGATGATAAAACCCCAAGCCTGCAGGTGTACTACAAAACTCATAGCTGGACATGCTTTAGTAGCAACTGCACGGCAGGCAGTGGAGATGCAATAGCGTTTTGTGAAAAGATGGAAAAAGATAAACACAAAGGAATTATGGTAGCCAAATCATTGGTAAGTGGTGGAGCTGCACCAGGGCAAGAGCTATCGAGAATTGCAGTACTCACCAAAATGTTTACCTACTTTAAAAATGCAGTAGCCAATAGCAAGCCAGCCCAAGCATATATTAGTAGCAGATCTCTTCAGGCTTCCAAATTACAAATCGGTTACAACAGTGGCCAGTTCCATCACGGCCAACGAAAAGACAAACACCTGATAGAAAGCTGTGTAACCTACGGCTTATTACTAGACAAAGGACAAACGGCCAAGACAGGCGATAAAGCCTACAGTTCGTTTGGTAAAAGCTGCATTGTGTTCCCACTCAGGAACAAGCAACACCAAATCGTAAGCCTGTACTTTAGGTCGATCATCGACAACAAAAATAGTCGACACTTCTACTTAAAAGATCGGCAAGGACTTTACCCAGGCTACCCCGATCTAAAGACTAAGAAGCTCATATTAACCGAAAGCATTATTGATGCCGCTACTTTACTGCAGTTAGAAATGAAAGGCTACGAAATCCTAGCACTCTACGGAACAAATGGGTTAACAGTTGAACACACCGAGGCACTCCAAGAGCTGAAGGAATTAGAAGAAATAATACTTTGGTTTGATGGAGATGAAGCAGGCAAGAAAGCAGCAGAAAAATATAGTAAGGAATTAGGAGAGCTCAAACCAACCATCAAGGTTACTAAAGTAGCAACTCCTGAAGGAGAAGACATCAATAGTTTGCTTGATGGCCACGAATCTAAAATACTTACCGAGCTAATCAATCAAAGGCAAGCTTTTTCTTTCCTGCCTGCCGAAACGCCAGTGAAGGCAGGTTCAATTGAAGAAAAGAAAGCAGATCAACCCAAAGCTCAACAGCAGGAATCCAAGCTCAACACCGATAATCCTGAAAGAATAGTTTACACCAGTGAGTTGCTCACCGCTACGGTGTGGGGCGGCATCGAAAAAGAAAACCTGAGCAGGTTAAAGATTAGTTTACATATTAAATCAGAGAATAAAGCCTTTAGAGATGATGTAAACCTGTACAGCCACGTAAGCAGCAAAAAGCTCATCCAAAACATAGCCGAAATTTTAGAGATGAGTACGAGTTTAATAACCAATACCCTAGCTGATTTAACTGAGAAACTGGAAGCTTATCGAATGGAAGAAAGAGCTGCCCAGGTGCAGGCACTTAAACCGAAACTCTATGAAATGACCGAGCATGAAGTGCGAGCCGCACAGGCATTATTAAAGTCACCAGACTTAGTGAAGAATACCCTACACCTAATCAGCCAAAGCGGTTTAATAGGTGAGCAAAAGAACGGATTACTACTATTTTTTCTCTACCTATCTAGGTTTTTTGACGAGCCATTACACGCCATTATTTTTGGTAGAAGTGGAAGCGGAAAAACCTACCTGCAGAAAAAAATAGCAGCTTGCTTGCCCGAAGAATCAGTAAGGACAATTACCAGCTTAACAGAGAATACCTTGTACTACTCTGCCAAAGGGTTTTGGGCGCACAAAGTATTATTGATAGAAGATTTGGACGGAGTATATAATGCCTTTTTACCCTTACGAGAATTTATGAGCAATCAGAGCATTACCAAACTGACCACCGACAAAGATGCCAAAGGCAATAATGTACAAAAAGTACTGACCGTAGAAGGGCCCATCTGCGTAAGTGGAGCTACCACCAAAGAAGGTATTTATGAAGACAATGCCAATAGGAGTTATTTACTGCATATCAATGAAGGAGCTACCCATATGGAAGAAGTAATGGACTTTCAGCGCAAACTACAAGCAGGGATGGTGGATGAAAACAGCCAACACATAGCCAAACAATTACTTAAAAACACCCAACGGTTACTGCACCCCATTAAAGTAATTAACCGCTATGCCACCCAACTCAAAATCCCTGACAGTGTGTTTAAGAAGCTGCGAACAAATATGCACTACTTACGCTTAATCGAAATCATTACGTTCTATCATCAGCATCAACGCCCCATAAAAATTAACTCCAAGAATGAGCGGTACATCGAGAGCAGTTTAGAAGATATTAGTTGGGCGAACCGATTAACAAAAGAAAGTTTATTACGAAAATCGGACGAGCTAAATGGGCAATTACGAAGCTTTTTTGAAAGCTTGAAAAAGCTAATCAATAAGCGAAAGAAAGAAGAACAATCCGAAAAAATCGAACAAACCTTTTACAGTAAACAGATCAGAGAGCAGTTTAGAATGAACCCTATGAAAGTGAATCGGTATTTAAGAGAGTTGAATCAATGGGGCTATATCAAACAAGTAGGAGGTTATCGAAACACAGGTTTTGAATATGAAATAATAGCCTGGGACGAATACCAATATTTACAATCAGGCATTGATGTATTAGACAGCATATTGGCAAAGCTCAAAGAACAAGAAGAGCGAAAGAATGGAGCAGTTCAACAACAAGTTGCTGGTGTAACATTGGTATAACAGTAGTATAACATGGCTAAAATGTTACACCAGTACACCTCTAACTCATTGATAATCAAAACAACAAAGCACATAAAAACTGGTGTAACACGTATAACATCAAAGGAAGCAAGAGGGGTAAAACCAAAACTATCATACACCTACAAAAGAGTACTTGAAGGCTATAAAGAGTGGTTGGGCATCATAGGCTATGCCAAAAGCACAGTCAATAGTTTACCCCAACAGCTTCAACCTTTTTTCTTTCATCTGAAAAAAGAACAAGTAGAAAGCCTACAGGAAGTACCCAAGTCAATTATCAGGAGCTATTATGAAAGCTTAAAGAAAAGAAGAAGCCAACAAACAGACACATTTTTAAAGAACTCCACACTAAACGGCCATATCCGCAACCTACGATTGTTCAATGATTACTTAGAAGAAACAGGGCAAGGAAGTTTACTGATAGATATTAGATATGAGGCCACAGAGCAACCCGAACGAGAAATACTTACCCTGTTTGAAATAGACCAGCTCTATGCAGCTTGCAGTGAACAAATCCCAGGATTAAGAGAACGAGCCATTTTAAGCCTGTACTATGGTTGTGGAATTAGAAGCGCAGAAGGCATTAACCTAAATGTAAATGATGTATTACTGGACAAACAACTAATCCATATTAGAAAAGCCAAAAACCGAAAAGCAAGGTATGTACCCTTTGTAGAAATCCAAAAACGAGACTTTGAACTCTACTTACAACACTACAGATCCTTGGTAGTAGATAAAGAAGAAAACCGACAAGTCGGAGAACAAGCTTTGCTTGTCAATAATCAAGGCAAGAGAATTAGCAGCAGCATATTAACCAAAACGCTTAGAACCCTTATTGAACGGACAGAGAACCAGGAGTTACAAGAAAAGAAGATTGGTTTACACACACTGCGCCACAGCATAGCAACACATCTTTTGCACAGTGGAATGGATATTGAATCCATCAGCCAGTTTTTAGGCCATAGCGGAATTAAGAGCACCCAAACCTATTTGCACTTGATGCATCAAAAGAATGAGCTTTAAAACCTACTTAGAGCGAAAAGCAAAGAACCCCAAAGTAGTAGAAGGTTATTTATATTACCAGGAGCAGTTTATAAAATGGTTGGAGATAGAAAACCTAACAGTAGAAGCTTGCCAGTATGTGGATTTATTGAGCTATGTGAAGCGGTTAAAAACGAAGGAACGAAGCCCCTACAACCTGAATAATTACCTGAGAGGCATAAGGTATTATTATGAATGGCTGCAGGCCGAAAATAAGATTAAACATAACCCTGCAAGAAAACTCTACATCAAAGGACAAACCCAACAATTACCCAGCGACCTGCTCAACAAGAAAGAACTCAATACCATTTATGTAGATTACCCCAATGCCTGTCCGACCTCTGGCGGAATAACATTAGCACAAAAACGAAACAAAGTATTGATAGGGTTAGTAGTTTACCAGGCAATGCGGTTAGATGAATTAGCCCAATTGAGAGCAGAAGATATTGACTTGCACAAAGGCACAATCTACGTAAGAAAAACAGGCAGGGGAGCAAGAAGAATCCTAAAGTTAGAAGCCCATCAAGTGTTGCCCTTGCAGGAATATATCAATAAAACATTACCCCAAATCCAACAGAAAGCAGAGAAAGAAACCGACAAGCTACTAATGAGTTTAGGCAAAAGCCCAGGCATTAAAGAAATGGTCTGCGATCTGAATAAAGCTTTAAGAAAGAAATACCCCAGGTTTAAGAATATGCTGCACGTTAGAAGCTCAGTGATTAGTTTATGGATAGCAGAAAAGAACATTGTAGAA
>JAMOMJ010000379.1 GCA_027067135.1 Cyclobacteriaceae bacterium | reverse complement strand
AAATAATTTATGATTCCATTAGAAACCATAGTCCCCGAAGACGAGAAAAAGAAAATGAGCCCGGATTTTGTGCGTATTAGTGCGGCCAGTGCTATGGCCTTACAGATGCGTTCCGGTAGGTTTACAAGAGATTTTGATTTTGGGGGCATCAACATTCTTTTAAATTACGATAATGGCTGCCTGGCCGATTGCGGCTACTGTGGCCTGGCACGTACTCGTCCTGGCGATTATGAAGATCGATCGTTTATACGAGTGGAATGGCCTTTGGTGGATACTGATGAAGTGGTGGATCGAATGGCTGAGCGTGCCTCCAAAATGACAAGGCTTTGCATTTCTCAGGTAACCCACCCTCGTGCGCATGCCGATACTGTTGAAATCACCAAAAGAATTGTGGCTAAAGTAGATACACCTTTATCTATTCTCTGTGCTCCTCCGGTGCTTAATCGTGAGAAACTCCAGGAGTATAAAGACTTAGGGGTAGATATGATTGGTGTTGGTTTGGATGGCGTTAGTGAAAAAATATTTAAACAGCACCGAACTGATGTGCCTAATGGCTCCTTGAAATGGGATAATTACTGGGATATTATCAATCTTTCTCGTGAAATATTTGGCCCCTGGAAAGTAAATATTCATACCGTAGTTGGATTAGGTGAAACCGATAAAGATATGATGGATATCTTCTTTCACTTATTCGATAACCAAATTTTTCCTTACCTGTTTTCTTTCAATCCTGAGCCAGACTCCAGGATGGGAGATTGGGACAGAGCCGATATTAAACGTTGGAGGAGGATACAACTCATTAAGCATTTGATTGAAAAATACGACCTCAAACCAAATGCGTTGGAATATGATGACGAAGGAAATCTTATCAGGCTTAAAGCAGATGAAGGTAAAATAAATGAAGTGATAAACCATTTGGATGAAGGCATTCCTTTTATGACGGATGGATGCCCCAGCCCTGATGGGGAAGTGGGTTGCACCCGCCCTTATGGCAGTTATAAACCAAGCGAGCAGTACAGAGATTTTCCTTTTCAACCCTCATCAAACAATGTGGTTCAGATTAAAAAGGAACTGGAACTAGATGAAATAATGAATAAATAAACCCTTTAGATCGACTTGATTTAATAAAATAAAAGACAGGTCGTTCCTACGGAACTAAAATAATAATAATGTTAAACTATAGACAGATCACCTCTACGAGGCTTATGATAAAAGGAAAATAATTTTGAACAGAAGCCCCATCGGGGCGAACTAATTATAGAAAAAATATATTATAAAAATAAGCTCCATCGGAGCGACCTGAATTTAGAGAACAATTAACGAATAACTTAATAACCATAAATAAAATGAACATTATAGTACCCATAAAACAAGTACCCGATCTGGTTGAAGAACTGGAAATAAATTCGGATGGTACCGATTTGGATCGTGAATGGCTCAAGATGAAATTGAACGAATTCGATGATCATGCATTGGAAGAAGCCCTTTTAATGAAAGAAGATAGTGGCGCAACGGTTACGACCATCGCACTTGATGGTGATGACATTGACAAAGCATTATACGCTGCTGCTGCCAAAGGTGCAGACAAGCTGGTAAAAATAACGGGCGTTTCCGGTAACAGTACCCATGAAGCAGCCAAAGCAATGGCCAATGCCATTCAGGGAATGGAATACGACATCATTATGACGGGTGTTCAATCAGTAGATGACAGGGATGGACAGCTTGCCGTAATTTTAGCTCACTACCTGGGTAATTCACACGTAAGTGTAGTTACAGGCGTGCAAGCTTCAGGAGGAAGTGTTACTGTACAAAAAGAATACGGTGGGGGTATGGTGGCAGAGTTTGAGGCTTCAACACCAATTGTGCTAGGTATTCAAGCTGCCCGTGAAACACCACGATATGTGCCAGTAGCTAAAGTTCGTAGAGCTCAAAAAAGTTCTACTATCGAAGAAGTTGCTGCAGGAGATGTTGGCGTAGATGCAGGTTCTTCTGTATCTAAAATGTACAAGCCTGATACGGGTGCCGGTGCAGAAATGATTGGAGGTTCTGCCGAAGACCAGGCAAATAAAATTATGGAATTACTATCTCAAAAAGGAATAAAATGAGCAATCAAATATTTGTAGTTGTAGAACATCTAAAAGGTAAAATCGAGGATATTACTTTTGAAATGCTGGGTAAAGGCAAAGAAATGGCTGATGCCTCTGGAGGTGAGTTAGTAGCGGTGTTATTGGGTAGTGGTGCCGATGGTATGGCTGGTCAGTTAGGAGCCGCAGGCAAAGTTATTTATGTAGATGATGCCAACCTGGCTGAATATAACCCGCAAGCTTATTGCAAGGCAGTTGCTTCTGTGGTGGAGGCCAATAGCCCGAAAATGGTGCTTATTGGTAATACTTCAATGGGTATGGATATAGCAGGTGGAGTTTCTGTTGATTTGAATATACCATTTGTGGCTTATGCTTCTGGCATATCTAACGATGGTGGTACTATAACCAGTGCTTTATATGGTGGTAAGATGAACGTGGATTCTTCTCCGTCAGGAGATAGTGTTATTATTTCTGTAATCGCTGGTTCATTTCCTGCCGATGCTGGTCGTGTAGATGGTAGCCCATCTGTAGAAACTGCTTCTGCTGATTTAAGTGGATTAACTATCCAATTTAAGCAATTAATAGAGCCTGAAGGGGGTGATGTAGATATCACTCAACAAGAAATACTGATTAGTGTTGGTCGAGGTATTCAAAGCGATGAAAACTTACCATTGGCAGAAGAATTAGCTGCTAAATTAGGTGGAGCCATCTCTTGTTCTCGACCTATTGTAGATAGTAAATGGTTATCTAAAACACGTCAAGTTGGTAAATCAGGTTTAAAAGTGAAGCCGAAACTATACCTAGCCTTAGGAATTAGTGGTGCACCAGAACATATCGAAGGTATGAAGGATGCAGATCTAATAATTGCGGTTAATACCGACCCTAAAGCACCAATCTTCGATTATGCCCATTATGGCGTAGTGCAAGATTTATTTGATTTTATACCTGCGCTAAGCGGTAAATTATAATTCAAACAAATGTCATTCAGAGCCCCGCTTTTTTGCGGGGTGAAGAATCTCATTTTTGATAACCTAAGTATAACTTATACCTAACCTAATTTAAACTATGGAAACCAGAGAAATCTTTCGAAATTTTCCCTTCTTAATGCAAATGGCATTTTATGTAATTGCGTTTGGCTCAATGGCTGTATTTGGCTATGGATTTTTTCGCAGGTACAAAAAATACCGTCAAGGAAGAGATGCGGAACGGTTCAATAATATTCTAGCTCGTTTTGCCAAGGCAGCAGCCACTATGGCTACCAACCGTACTATTTTTAAACGAGACTGGTATGCTGGTTTTGCGCATTCCCTGATAATGTGGGGGTTTGTGATTTTACTTATCGGCACTGGGCTGGTAGCTTTCGATCACGATTTTCTTCGGTTTTTTGATGTTCAGCTTTTAAAAGGTACTTTCTATTTAGGCTTTTCCGCAGTCCTAGACATCTTCGGAGCCCTTTTTATCATCGGCTTAGTAATGATGATGGTGAGACGAAAATCAAACCCGGCACAGTTAGATTATACACGAGCCGATAAATCGGAGACTATTTCGCGTAAGGGGTATTCAACCGATGATATGATTTTTATGTGGTTGCTGCTTTTAATTGGCATCACAGGTTTTGTGATAGAAGGAGCTAGGATTGCTGCTGACAGGCCTGCCTGGGAAATGTGGTCACCTGTAGGTGTAGCTTTTGCAGGTATGGTAGATATGATTGGTGTTTCTGCCAATAATGTACATATCTACACATGGTGGTTTCACGCAGTAATGGTTATGTTCTTTATTGCCTATATCCCTTATTCTAAAGCGATGCATATGCTTATTGATTATGCCAACCTTATGTTTAAAGATGAGAAGGCTGCCATCAAACTTCCTCGTGTTTCAGAAGAGCGACAGGAAGTAGCGATGGGCTATCAAAAAGTAGAGGACTTTACCTGGAAAGAATTATTGGATTTTGATGCGTGTACAAAATGTGGTCGTTGCCATGTTTCTTGTCCTGCTCAAAATGCAGGTACACCGTTATCTCCAAGAGATGTAATCTTAGATTTAAGAACTATGGTAGATGGTTCAAGTGGCGGAGTTGCCGAATGGTTTGGTCAATCTGATTCAAATGAAAAGAAACCTAAAAAACTTGCTGGTGGAGTAATTAGTAAAGAGGCACTTTGGTCGTGTACCAGTTGTATGGCTTGCGTGGAGGCTTGCCCTGTGGGGATTGAGCATCTCACGACCATTGTAAATCTTCGTAGAGATTTGGTAGAAGAGGGTGATATGGAGGATATGCTGCAAGATACTTTAGCCAATATTGGTGATTATGGTAACTCATTTGGGCAGTCGGAACGTATGCGTGCCAAGTGGACAAGTGGCCTTGATTTTAAAATTAAGGATGTACGAAAAGAAGAAGCTGAGTTCCTATGGTTTGTAGGCGATTATGCTTCTTACGATCAGCGAATCCAAGGCTTATCTCAAAAGGTGGCTGCCATCTTTAGAAAAATGGGTGTGGATTATGGCATCCTGTACGATGGTGAGAAAAACTCAGGAAACGATGTGCGCAGGGTAGGAGAAGAAGGGCTGTACGAAATGTTAGCTGAGGATAATATCGAAACCTTTAATGATGCACAGTTCAAGGAGATTTTTACTACCGATCCGCATAGTTATAATACCATTAAGAATGAGTATCCTGAGTTTGGTGGAGACTACTCCATCTATCATTACACGGGTTTGCTATTGAGGTTATTTAATGAAGGTAAATTAAAATTCCCTAATCAGTTAAATTATAAAGTTACCTACCATGACCCTTGTTATTTAGGTAGGTATAATGGGGAGGTTGATGCACCAAGGCAGTTGCTAGAAGCAATGGGAGTTACTATGGTTGATATGCCACGTTGTAAGGAGAATTCATTTTGCTGTGGAGCAGGTGGTGGTCGTATTTGGATGGACGATTCCAAAATGGATACCCGCCCTAGCGAAATTCGGATTGAAGAAGCACTTGGAATTGGCGATGGAGTGGATCACTTTATTGTGGCTTGCCCTAAAGATTACGCCATGTTTACCGATGCTGTTAAAACCAGTGCTAACGAAGGTAAAATGCACGTGAAAGACATCATTGAGTTGGTGGATGAAGCGATGGGAGGGTAGAAGCCTAATTGAAAGTAATACCGTCATTCTGAACGTAGTGAAAAATCTCAAGATTCAGTAAATAATAGTTTGTTGAGATTGCTTCGTTCCTCGCCTGTCTGCCGACTAGGCAGGCAATGATGTTGTTACTTCTTAACTTATTAACAAAAAGCTCAAGTGTCTCACTTGGGCTTTTTGTTTGTTATCGATTATTATGGTTATAAGACATTGATTGAATTCAATGTTTTTGTGAAACCCTCTTAAACTTTGTGAAGCTCTGTGTAATAGCTATTTCACAAAGGCACTTGAAGAAGCTCAATTAATCCCAATCCAATAATCGTTTCTGGCCTTCTAACTTTTGTATGTCAGTTACATCCTGGCTCATTTCAACCACACCTCTGTACTTTTTGTCCTTGTCTCTGATGGCAAAATACCTGATATGGGTCATTCTGCCTTTAAACGGAATCCAAAATTCAGCCACATCTTTGGTGCCTGCTTTAAATTCATCTACAATGCGAATAACCATATCCACACTTTTGGGTGGGTGGCAAAATTTAACCTCTCGCCCAATAATACCTTTGCTTCGTTTAAACACCCGGTCTTCCCCGCGGTTGTAAAAAATAACCTTGTCGTTTTCATCTACATAGGTAATATCAACGGGTAAAAACCGAAGGAGCAGATTCACCTGTTCGGGTGTCATATAGCCTTCATCGTAATGGTACGTATTGTCTAACGAAAAAGATAGTTTCCGCTCCTGTGTATCCTCACCCGGGTGAATATAAGCTTCTTCTACCGCAGGGTAAGGAGCAGGTTTATAGGCAAGCATCCAGCCCATTTCTTCATCTCCTTCGTAAAACTCTTTCCAGTCTTCTTCTGTTAAAAGCTCCATTGCATTTGGAAACAGCCGCATATCTTCGATAGACATCAGACGTTGAATTTCTGATATTAATAATGGAAGAGCCTCTTTAATTTTTGAAATATCCTGAGCCTCATTAAATCCATTGATGGCTCTAAACTGGTCTCTAATGCCATCATGAAAAGCCCACATTCCCTGACTTGGGCCATTCCATCCATGCTTTTCCAGGTAAGGGAATAACTGGTTTTCTTTACGAGCAAACCGCTTTTCAATCGTAGCTAATTGATTAAAAATATTAAAATATTTTTGAAACTCAGCTTCAGGGTCAATGGCGGTTAACTCCATTATTAAATCTTGTATTAAGGCACTTTCTTCGTAATAAACTTTTACAGGGTGGCTTTCGGGAAGTTGTTCAACCGTAGGCAAAAAAGAATTCATAATTATAATAGGCTTAAAAATTAAAATATATACTATACCTGCATACCTCGGATATTTGTCCTAAAAAACGGGTATGATTCAACCCGAAATATGCGTAATTCAGGTTTTAAAAATTCAATAGTATAGCCTGAAACAAAGGTGCAAATTTTATTTGTAATTATTCTAAATAAGAAATAGTTTTTAGCATAATTCTTAAAATCCGCAACCCTATTTGTAATCTTCTGATTTGTAGTCGATTAGACCTGACAGGTTTCCCCCAATTAAGTGATCCGAAAATGGCTATAACTTAGTGATTATCA
>JAMOMJ010000378.1 GCA_027067135.1 Cyclobacteriaceae bacterium | reverse complement strand
GTGCTTAAAACCGAAGTTGGTAGTTCGGGTAAGAAAGCTAAAATTATGTATGGCAAAGTTCGAGCGTTGGAGTTTGCAGAGCACAATTTTACGGAAGTTCCTGTTATTCTTAGTCAGGCAGAAAATGGAGTGCTATCCTTTAAAGGGATAGACGGTATCATTGGCAACAGAATTTTGAAAAGGTTTAATATCGTTTTCGATTATACAAGGAGCTTAATCTATTTAGAGCCAAATGCGAATATGTCTAAAAAATACATGGTTAATGTTTCTGGATTTAACATATCGTTTCAAAGGGGTAAACCCATGGTGAAGAATGTAATAGATAGGTCTCCAGCCAGCAGAGCTGGATTAAAAAATGGAGACTTTATTATTTCTATTGAAGGAACTGTTGTTGAAGATTTAACTTCTGATCAAATAAGGAGTTATTTTGATAACGAAGGAAAGAGGCTTAAGCTGGTAATTAAAAGAGGAACAAAATTAAAATATACTGAAATAAGATTAAGAGCTTTAATATAAATAAGCCCTCGAGAAGTTCTTGTTTTTTAATTTAAAGGCCAATATTACTTCGTGCGACCCAGCTGTAACTCGGCTAATTTTAGAAGTTGGGAATTCATATCCATAGTTCAATGCTATGTTTGGGGTTAGGTAAAACCCAGCAGAAAGCCCTACCGCTCCTAGCAAGGTGTATTGTAATCCGCCCCAGAGTTTATCTTGGTATCGCATACGCAATGCCCCAATTACCTCTACAGGCTGGTCTTTTCTTAAATTAACCATTAAGTAGGGAGAAATTAAGTAGCCATATCTCCATTTTCTATACCTAAAGCCAAATTGAATATTATGTGTAATAGGATTTGGGAGCTCATTAAAGGTAGTATTGCTGCCAGGCAATAATATTTTTGTGGCACTTATGGCCGAATATCCAAGGTAAAATTGCTTATGGTAAATTACAGTACCCAAATTAACATTTACACTACTTTTCTGGTTATCTCCTCTTAAATAAGCTTGGTAAGTTGCATCTAAATCTGGGTTTAAAACAGAGATGCCCGAGGGATCAAATTTGTTAAACTCATAACCAATGGCAGTACCAACCGACCAAACAAGTTGGTTGGTAAGGTTAATATGATAGGCATAATTTAAAAAAGCTGCGGTGTTACTAAAGCCTCCATCACTATTTTGCATAACATAAAACCCAAGCCCATGCCTTTTAGATTTACGGTAGCCAAATCCTTCATCTCGCTCAATGGAACTATACGCTTCTGCTTCAAATAATCGTACTCCTCTATGTTTGTACTTATTATTGCCACTTAGTTTAAAGGCCATATTAGCTGAAGCAAAAAGATGTGTTGGGCTATTATCGAAACCAGCCCACTGGGTTCTATAGCCTATTTTTATATCAACAAAATCTTCTATTCCAGAAAAAGCAGGATTAACTGGTAACGGATTTTGATAAAATTGGGTATATCTATAATCAATTTGTGACCAGCTAATTGAAGGGAATAATACAAAAACAGCAATTGCAAAACGGAAGGTAGAAAGTGGTTTTATTTTTAATAGCTGCTGCATTCTATAAAATAATGGTTAAGGTTCCTTGGTAAATAGGAGCACCGTTACGCAAATCAATGATATAATAATATGTTCCCATCGGCAACTTTTTACCGTTTAAAGTTGTTCCTTCCCACGCATTATATCCACCGCTCGACTTATAAACAGTTAAGCCTGCTTTATCATAAATGTGTACCAAGGCATCTGGGAAAGCATCAATATCTTCAATCTCCCAGGTATCATTTTGCCCATCTCCATTTGGAGTAATGGCACTCGCAAATTTTATACCTTCAACTACTTTTAAAATAGTGATATCAAAGTTTTTTTCAATCGAAAATTCACCATCAGACGATTTAACCCTTATCGTGTGCGTCTCTGCTTCTTCCCAGCTAAAAGAGGTAGTAGTAACTAGTTTATCGCCTTCTATTGCAAAGAATTCATTCCCAGCACTACCATCGCCAGCCACTAAGGCATAATTATGAGTGTCTTCAGGATCTAAATCGGAAGTTGTAAAACTTCCTACTTCTAAACCTGCAGCCTTTTTTTCTAAAATTATTAAATTACTTAACACAATATCAACAGGAGGAAAGTTGACTGGAGTTACAGTTACTTTGAGCTGAATAACTTCACTTGTGTTCTTATGAGGAAGAACTAAATCTCCATCATCTGTTAAAAAAACATTAAATATGGCTTCGCCATGAGTGTGCTCAGTAGTTCTAAATGTAAGAGAGCCGTTAGTAGCTATTTGAGGTGCAATTAAAAAAGCTAAGGTACCTGTTACCTGAACAAAATTAACCGTAAAATGGAGCTCTTGATCTTGCTCATTAGGAGAAAGGCCTGGAGATATATTTGTAGCCCAATTTTCAATTGTCGTTATCAAGTCACCTTCATCAACGGTAACATCATCTCCTCTGTCGTAGGTTGGTGGGTCGTTAATATAATTAACAGTTATTGTAAAAGCCTGTAC
The DNA here is from genome assembly GCA_027067135.1 of Cyclobacteriaceae bacterium. Taxonomy (GTDB): domain Bacteria; phylum Bacteroidota; class Bacteroidia; order Cytophagales; family Cyclobacteriaceae; genus JAKISE01. The sequence continues at coordinate 4,288 of JAMOMJ010000378.1, read as the reverse complement.
AGTACTGGTGTTTTCGTTGGGTGCTGGAGAATCTATTCCATTGTCTTGTAATGTTAACTCATATATTATATAGCCATTATAATGAGGAGTAACCTCAAAATTTATTGTCCCGTCAGCAGATATGGTTGGAGGTACGTCAAATTCAATATTGCCTCCTATTTCTTTTTGAGTAAGAACAAACGTAACTTGTTGGTTTTCATCCTCATCAGGAGCTCCTGCACTTACATTTGTAGCCCAAGCTTCGTTATATGCCCCGTTATGTTCATCAATAATAATATTGGCTCCTTTTAAAAAAGTAGGTGCATCATTTATGGGATTTATAGTTAACGTAACTTCAATCGGGTCACTTTTGTTAATATTAGGTAGAACGTCATCTCCATCATCTTCTAAATAAATTTCTAAAACAACAACCCCATTCGATTTATCGGTGGCTTCAAAAGTTAAGTTCCCAAACTTATCTACACTAGGGAAATCATTAAAGTCCACATATTGAGTTTTAGACTTAATACTTGTCACAAACTTTATATTTTGTGTAATTTCTACTGGGTTAGGTCCTGGTGAAATGTTCTTTGCCCACCCTGAAATAGCAACAGCTCCAGATTTTTCATCATATAATAGATTGGAAGATTGGATTGTATAGCTTGGGGCTGCATTAACAAATTCAACCACTAATTTAATGGTAGAAGTGCTACTTTTAAGCCCATTATTTGTGTCTTCCAGTTGCACGTTAAAGAGTGCTTCTCCGCTGGTATTTGGTGTTACTGTAAAAGTTAAGTCTCCTGTTATTTCATCTACAGCAGGTATAGTGTCAAATTTAATAGAACCCGTTAAACTGGGAGGTGACACATTGAATTTTGGAGTAACTGCAATTATATTGGATGCCCACCCCGAAATAGTTGTTTTTGTGGCATTGCCTAAGTTTTCAAGAACTGTTTGATTGCCATTATGCTCATACGAAGGTGTTTGCGCTAATAGTTCGAATGGAATGGTGATTACCAATGTAATGCCAATCAAAAACGTAAGTAATATTTGCTTTATTTTACTCATAAACCGCTAAAAATAGCTTTAAATTTTATTTTATGCTAACTATTTAAAATCAATCTCTTTCACTTAGTATCGGATACGACACTTTAAATTTAATTGGAATAATTCTCAATAGGATAACTATCAAAATAGTTGCTATTGGTGTAACCCACAAAGGGGCATTAAAGTAACCAAGTGATAAGTAAAAAATGCCGCCTAAAATGCAGGTAGTCGCATACATTTCTTTTCTAAAAATTGAGTGAAATCTCATTGCTTAAAATATCTCTAAGTGTACCGCCACCAATAGCTGTAACTTCAGCTAAAAATAAAGCTCCAAAAGGGTCTAATTTTTTTGCTAGGGCTAACCTAGCACCAGAAATAGCAAATGTGAGTATGCCAATTTGATCTAATATTTCAAATAGACCTAGTTGCATTCAAGTTAAGAAAAACAGGATGGAAGAATTATTCTGATTCTTTCTCCTTGGATTTTAGAGCGTCAGTAAAAGAAAGACCCGTTAAAGCACCAATAAGGATTGCTACAATAATAATGAAAATGTTTGCTCCCGAACCGATTATGATACCTAACATAAGTTTGTTTTTAAAATTAGAAAGTCAAAAGTAGAGGTTTAGAAAGATATTTAAAACGTATTTAAAGATTATTTCTCGAAAAATTAAAATCATTGAAAATTATGAAATAATTGTTGATTTTGGGTTGTTTGAATAGTTTAGAAATTTTATCTTGCACTAAAATAAGCCAAAAAATGTCTGAAATTGCTAAAGAATTACTGATTGGAAGGATACAGTATCTGGAAGAAATGCACCTTCGCCCAGGAAGTGCCCAGCTTGACGAGAGAGTAGTTGAAAAAGTTAAAAAACTTATATTAAGTGGAGAATTAACGAGCATTATGCAAGTTGAATCAGTTTTTAATTTTTTGGTAGAAAAGCAAGCCTCCGAATCTTCTGAAATAGATTCTTATGCAGAAGAGATTATTGAATTTATTAACTAAATATTAAAATGACTGCGAAAGCAGTAACAGCAATTAGGTAAAAAATAATTGCCTGAAATAGGTTAAGTTGCCCCTCTACTCCTAAAATATCACTCATCGATTTTATTAATATTTTTTTAGAGGTAAGCATATAGCTACATACAACATGCTTGATATGCTTCAGTTAGAGATAGATAATAAAAAAAGAATGCCTTCTAAAGCTTGTTATACAGTTAATAAAAAACAAAAATTTAAACGAATAATTATCAAAAATTAAATCACATCAGGAATACAAATTTGCGAAAATTAACCACAGAGATTTCAAAACTTTGTGTCCTTTGCGCCTTCTTAGCGATCTTTGTGGTTAAGTATGTATATAAGTGCCTACCTCTATATTTTTTTATCATATTACATTTGATTTAATGTATTTAACTCTCTTTTAGGAAGAAGGTTATAGCTCATTTTTCGTGAAATTTAAACACTAAATACTATGAAACTTCTTCTGCTTAGTAACTCAACAATTAAAGGGCAGCCATATTTGGGATGGCCTCAACCCTATTTGAAAGAGTTTCTAAAAGGAGTTAAAAATGTGGTTTTTGTTCCGTATGCAGGTATAACCATTAGCTATGATAACTACACGGAATCGGTGGTAAATGCATTGGCTGACTTTGAATTAAAGATTAAAGGAGTTCATACGCTAGATAATGCAAAAGAGGAAATTCTAAAATCAGATTGTATCATGGTTGGAGGAGGTAATACGTTTAGTTTACTGAAGAAACTTCAAGAGGAAGGTTTGATAGAGCCTGTTAAAAACGCAGTTGCGAAAGGTAGTAAGTATGTGGGGTGGAGTGCAGGAGCCAATATGGCTTGCCCCACCATTAAAACTACGAATGATATGCCAGTGGAACAACCGAAATCATTTAATGCTATAGGTCTTATTGATTTTCAAATTAACCCCCATTTTACTAACGCAACTATACCAAACCATGGAGGGGAAACACGTGAAATGCGTTTGCAAGAATACCTTGTAAAGAATCCTGAATCGGATGTAGTAGGTTTGCCCGAGGGAATGTTGATTGAAATTGATGATGAAAAAACCTATTTAAAAGGAGAAGGGAATGCCTACCTATTTAGAAATAACAAAGAAACAGGAGTTCTCAATTTAGGAAGCATTACTATTTAAGGCTAAGCTCTATTTATTACAGCATTTTTTTAAAGCTCTTACTACTGGATCTACTCGTATTTTTCGCAGATAGCGCAAGATTTTTCTGCGTAAATCAGCGATATCTGCGGGAGAAATATATAGGTGTATGAATGAACTATAAGTTGTGTATATTTTGCTGTGCTTATTAGAACTTAGCCATATTAAATTGGCATTAACTCCTTTAGTCACTTCCAACTTTCTATTTTTCACTCTTCTTCCTCCAACCACTCTAGCACATCAGCAATACCATCATAATCTTTAAAACCAGGCTGCTCTTCAAGCCCACCTTTAATTTCTATCCCTTTGGGTTTAATTGTATTTACTACTGTGCTCAATAATGCTTCATTAAAATCACTTGATATGTAAATAGGCCAATTGGCACATAAACTAGCTAGCTCGTTTTTATAATCTTCAACTTGGTTGGCAGATAAATCCAGTATATAAAAGTGTACGTTATAAGTTGGATTAAATAAATCTTCAATTTCAGCAAAAGACAATTTTCTAACATTAAACCTTAAAATTGATTCCTCATTAAGTTGTGAAGAATTAGTTGTTTCGGTTAAGTAAGCAGGATACTCTTCTTTATTTATAGGATGGTTCTCTCCAATTTCTCCAATGATTCCAACTCCGCTTATCCAATTTGTAATTTCTTTAAATGTGTTAGCCTTTACTAAATTTTCAGAACTGTTATTTATATTAAATCCGATGTAATCTACGCCCATGCCTGCTGCATAGCGAGCATCGCTAAGGTTAGTAACATTACCAATTTTTACACTTAATTTTAAAGCCATTGCTTTTATTATTTTAAGTGGCAAAGTTCGTAAATATGATACGTGTTAGAAAGCACTCTACTATATTTGATACAAAATGTGTTGTAATAATTTAAAACTCTTGAAGAGCTTACTCCTTGCCATTATTATTGGAGGTGTATTTGGTTGTAATACAGAATTAGAACCTAATCTGGATGATTTCGGGTTTGAGTATTACCCAACTAAAGTTGGTGATTATAGAATTTACCATACAACTACGATTGCTTATAATTTAGATGGCACCATTGATACAGTTACCTATTTAT
>JAMOMJ010000377.1 GCA_027067135.1 Cyclobacteriaceae bacterium | reverse complement strand
ATAGGTGCTATCTTAACCTGACGGCTATGACCAGCAGGCAGGCTTCTCCACTAAATGGCGGATCGCAATGACGTTCTTACTGTCATTTCCCTACGCTGATTTTATTTTAAAATTCCGCCCTCGCAATGACGTTCTTGGCTTAACTAATCGACATTGTATTAACAATAGCCATTGTTGGCAACTGGCTTTTCTACGTTTCCGTTAATCCATTTTTCAATTATCTCAGAAAAACATGTAGGTTCTTTAGCCCAACTAAAATGATTTAGCGGTTTTATTTTTGTTTCTTTTTCCGTCAAATGTAGGTGTTCAATATTTGATTTATAATTAAATTTACGATATAAGTTTTCAACAGCATCTTTACTTGCTAAATAATCATTCTCAATCGATATTGTAAGTACGTTTTTACATAATTCACTAAGAGATTTTTCATAGTCAAAATTTGAATTAGTTATTTGATATTTTCCGTTTATTGTATTAAAACACCAATCTTTCATTACAAATTGTGCCTCCTTTCCACCAAATCCAATAATATTTCCAGGGAAGTACCCAAAAATTCTACTTAAAGGATAAAACACTTTTCCTGCAAAAAACAATTTCAAAGATGTTCTTTTATTCCAGCCTTTATAATAAACAGAGCAAGATGCTATCAATATTAATCCGTCAATATCTTCGGTAAATTGAGATGTAAATAAACTACCTACTTGACCGCCTAAACTATGACCAACAATTAACTTCTTAGAATTAGAAAACCAAATTTCAGAATATTCAATCAGTTGTTTTATATCGCTAATAAATTCCTTATAGCCAAAATTTGTTTTACGAGAGGCTCTAATAGAAGATTTTCCCTGTCCACGCCAATCAGCAGTTATAACGTTATATCCTTTTGAATTTAATTCTTTCGCAAAATTTTTATAAAAAGTGGCTCTTACTCCCATAGCAGGAAGACAGATAATTGTAACTCTATTTTCATTTTTAGATGAAAAAACTGAAACTTTATTTTTGGTATTATCCAAATAAGTTATTTCTTTTTCAATCATAATTTAATTTATTATGAAGCTTGTTTTTGCTTGTTGCCAACTATTGAATAACAAGTTATGGTTAGGTTACAAGTCAATTAAAAGCCATCATCATCGTCTTCATCATCCCCAAACCCATCGTCTTCTTTGGGTAGGTCATCGGTAGGCGTACCAATGGGTTTGTCGTCAATTGCTGTGGGGTCGCTTAGGTTATAATCTTCATCAATATCAAAATAGATAGCTCTAAAGGTATTGATAAACTGCAACGTTTCTGGTAAATCGGCTGGCCCAAATTGAAATTCGCCAATTTTGGCTTTCCCCATATTGTTCTTTTCAATTAAAAACCTGTTAAAGTCTTCATTAGAAGAATACATTAATAGCTTATCTTCCTCCATACTATAGTAGTACCATGAATCTGGAGAAGCTTTAATAAACAAGTTTATTGTTTCACCTGCTTCAGTTTTTCTAATTTCAAAAAAACTTTCGAATTGCGCATTTATATCTGTTCTTAAAATGTTAGAAACACCAATGAAGCCATCGTTATAAAAGGCTTTTTGATCCTCGCTCCATTTAAATTTTACATTAGAAAAAACCATTGGTCTTACCAAGTTGGGCGACATGGTACTTAAGGGCACGTACTCTAAGGAAGATTTTTCTTCATAGGCTTTTGTTGCTCTGTTGCCAATAATCTCGGCCATAAGGTAAAGTAATTCTGTTCGATCTTCAAGAGCTTCTGGAGCACCAATTTCATCTACAACGTTCTTAAAGTCATCTCCCATCATGTCAAATAGCACACTCGGAATTTTAAAATTCATCGTCATAAAACTGGTAAATTCGAGCTCGTTAGTGGCCATGTTTCCTAAACCAATGGCCGAAGCTTTAATGGCTCTCGTTTTACTGTTGTCTATAAACCGAACAGGCCCTTCAAATCGAATATCTCTCGTTATTTCGTCATAGCCAAACACTTTTCCAGAGTAGGATAGGCCAAGATCCTTATCTCTGTTTACAATAACAAACTCATTACTGTCTGCTTTAAAACTTAAAAAACCCGATGGCTTAAAAAAGTCTTCGTCTTGGTCGTCTTCTTTGTCGTAACAAAATGTACTGTACAAACTAAAATCTTGGTATCTAAAGTGGAGGCCTGCGGATAACAGCTTGCCTTGAGAGGTTAAACTTTCATCGAACTTGAACACAACTTGTTCTTGTTCTGCACTACTGCTATATTCAATCCAGGTATCGTAATCTGGAATGCTTTTTAGGTCGAGTTTTACAAAACCATCGAGCTCAAGTGCTGGCTTATGTGCAAGCATTTTTACATTACCACGGTAGTACATGCCAGGAGAGATTAAAAGTTGATCTTCTTCTACAATTTCACCACTAGCAACCGTGTGTTTAGCGGTTCTCCCTCTTTTGCCTTCAGCAAACTCTTCTAAATGAAAATCACTTAGTTGAATTGCAAATGTATCTTCCTCCGAATTTATAAAACGGTAGGTTCCGTGTCCCTCAAATTCATTTCTAGATATAACCGTTACCGTGGCATCATATACCTCGTGAAATTCGTTTAGTGTATCTAAAATTATGCTTGTATTAATTAGTGTGCCAATCCTTGCATCTTCCAATATTAGCACCTCTCCATTTTCTGGGGTAATTTTAGAATCGGCAACAATAATGTAAGGAATACCACTCACTTTAAGCTCCAAACTTTGCATATCATACTCAGCAGTAGTGGCATTAAATGCCAGAGAATCTAAGTCTTCTCTTGTGGTATAAAAATAGGAATCTTCAATGGGAACATTTTCTGGTTTAGACATAAACACTTTTTGCCCTTCTAAATCCCATACGGCTCTTGTAATTGAAGTATTAAACTGGGCATACGGAAACTCAATGGCAGCATCACCTGCCACCTCTGGGTTGATCTCTGCTTGTTTAGAAGGTAAGTCAAAACTAACCCGAACATTATTTCCAAAAAAAGCAGGCTTATCAGGGTTGTTTGAGTTTATTTTAAACCTGGCATGTCTGGCCTTATAACTTTCGCCTCCAAGGCTATAATTCTCTGATAAAGTTTCTGAATTATGAGTTAGTAAAATGCCACTGCCTTTTACTCCTTTATTGGTAACAATTAAAGAGCCATCCAGGGTGCCATCTCCATTATATAACCTGAAAGGCTCCCCTATATTTTGAATGTACATGCTATCCTTTTTAGGCAACCATTGCATATGATAAGTGGCGGCAGAGGCTTGAGGAAAAAACACCCCATTAAATTCCTCGTTGCGCATTTCGTACTGAAAACCACTACCTGCAACAGAGTCCGGATAAAAGATAAATGCTTCACTTTCTAACACGGTGGTTAAAAACTCTAATTTTCCGTTGCCTACCAAGCCACGCTTATCCAAGGAAACTCTATTGAACAAACGACCATTACCACCAAATAATTGGTAGCCTTCTGGAGGAATGCTGTGTTCAAATCCCAAAGAGTAATCGCTCATAATATGCAGTTTTTCTGCAAACTCAGGAAACCATCCACTTGAATGGAAGGTTCCAGCAAATTGAATAGAAGAAAAGTCACTGTCACTTAAACTATCTAAATCAAAAGGAGGCAATTTAAAATACATAGATTTGTCATAAGCTCCTCCCAAAATCTCCGGCCTATCGAAATAGACCACTGATCCCGTGCCACCCCCTTTAAATTTAGGGTAGTTAGGTATCATTTCTTTACCCGCCTTATTATTGGGCTTACTAATGTACAATACACCAGATGTGCCACTTAAAGAAGACATACTGTTCTTGGTTTTTTTCGTTGAAGTAACCTTTGGGGCTTCTGTTTGGTCAAATCCGGTTGTTGTAGTATCAATGGCAGGTTGAGATGCTGAAGAGTCAATTTTTACCTCTAGCCCTTCTTTGGGAATACCCGCTAGTGAATTATCAACCTTCCTTCGTTTACCTCCTCTGCTGTCTTCCTCTAACACATAAAATTGAATCGAATCAATATGATTCATTTCAACCAGGAAACTATCATACCTAAAAATGAAATCGTGGCCTACGTAATCAAAATTTCCTGCGGCTAGCTTACCGTTAAATTTAATGTCTTTATTAGGCATCATCGTAATTCTACTACTATCTGGGTCAACGGATACATCTAAAATTTGTGAGAGATAGAATTTTTCAACACCATTAAAATGAAATTCTTGCGAGGAGAGGTCTAAAACACCATTAAATCCTTTGTCAGTTTTAGAAAACAGGAGGATGTTATCATAATCTGATTTGCCTCGTTGTGCTAAGCCTTTATGCTTGGCTTTTTCGGTAAGTGTTACTTCTCCTGAGAGTGTATTATAATTAATATACCCCCTTCGCATTAAGTCTAACATGGCTCCTTTTAGCACTTTAGGGTCTAATTTTCTAGATTCTGCTAAGTCATCAGAATAAAACACCTCTGAGTTTTCTTTTTGTGCATAAACCAACACAAGTTTTAAGGGGTTGTAATCATAGAGTCCTACTACCTCATTAAATATATTTCGGTCGTAATACTCATTGGATTGTATTAATAATGGGATTTCGGTACGGGCAGATACAGTAGATACAAAAAGACTATCTTGAGGAATATGCCACTTTATCATATCAGCTGTAAAGTTGATATCGAACATACTTGCTACATAAGGGGTATTTTTAAAGTTGCCTTTTTCTCGTGTAATTACGAGGTCTTGCGTATTGAGCACATAGTTAATTTGAACTGCCGGATGGTAAATAGAGTCGTATTTATCGTAAAGTACAATAGAGGCAAGCTTTGCTGTTACCGTGGAATCTTCAAAAACAAATCGAAATGATTTTGCTTTATACTTAGTGGCTCCCGAGCCTTCTACTCTAATTTCTGCGAGACCTTTATATTTTCCTTCACTTAATATTTTTTTACCTGCTAGAGAGAACCCTCCTCTATAATAAAACCCAGAACCACCCAAATGTTTAACATTAACAGTGTTGCTAAGCGATTTAAACCGTGGGTACGATAGTTTATTGGGGTCTTTAAACTCTTGTGGTTTATATTCAAAAACACCTGGAATAGGGCTTTCGAGCATGGGTATGTACGTAAGTTTTGCACCCTTTGCATAAAACAGGGTTTGAGTTATATCAAATTCGAACCCTTTAAAATCAACAAAAACTGAGTCTGGAGAAAGGCCAACAGAGCTCCAATCGAAACTTCCTTTTTCACCCACAAAAACCTGCTCCATAATAAGTAGTGAGCCCTTACTATTTTTTATTATACTGGTGTCAAAAGGGGTTGTAATTTCTAAGTTTACTTTTTCAAAAATAATGGAAGGGCCAAGCACTGGACGAGTCAAAAATTCTTCCTCTATTATATCAATAATAGGCTCTTCATAATAATCTGTGGTGTCATCTTCCCAGTTGCTATCCCAGCTATCATCATCGTAATTTTCTTCTTCGTTCCAATCTTCAAAATCATCTTCATCGGCACTAGACTCTTCTTCAATTGGAGGCAACTCTTCTACTCCGTATTCAAAAACATAATCTCTATTTTGTGCCAATAACTGGTGTCCTTTGGAATAATAAAGAGCTCCTGTTTCAAAAAATATGCGAGCGGTTTTATAAAAGGAAATAGATTTACTCAGAGGGTATTCATCCAATACTTTTTGCGAAACAAGCAAGTAGCTTGTTAATGCTTTTACAGAAGCATGCTCATCGTTAATAGCAGAGGCTAATGCCCCAAAATACTCTTTTAAGTGAGGTCTGGTTTTGGCTCCTTGATCTTTTAATTGTTTGGTTTGTTTAGTTATCTTAGCTTGTAATTCTGGGGAGTAATCTCTCCAAGCTATGGCAAAAGACTCTCCTATGGCAGCGGATTCCTCATTATTGGTTTGGTTTAAAAGTGTGCGTACTTCATCGCCAAATACACCTAGCTTATAGGTGAATTCAAACTCTTGGGCGTGGGTCTTTAACCCAATTAGTCCAAGAATACATACGATGAGAACTTTCTTCATTACTTTAAACCACGAAATTTAGGAAGAATAGATGTGAGATGTTGGGTTTTTGTAAAAAAACTATTTTATCGTTATCCCCACAAAGTCAGGAATAATGATTTCTATCCAATAAAACGAGCCATTGTCCAATTATTGCGTGCTTTATAATGTTGAAGCTGTAGCCCGTTTTCATCTGCCTTATTTTTTATATCTTCTAAATCAGTTTCATAAAACCCACTTAAAAGCAAAGTGCCTCCTTTGTTCAATGCCTTTTTATAATATGCCATTTGACCAAGCAATATATTTTTGTTAATATTAGCCAACACCACATGAAACCCATCAATCAGTTTAAAATCTTCGATAGATGCCTTTTCAACGTTAATCTTTACATTGTTTACCTCTGCGTTCTCAGCAGTGTTTTCAACACACCAGTCATCTATATCAAAGGCCAGTGTAGAAACAGCTCCTTGCTTTTGAGCTAGAATTGCCAAAACTCCAGTTCCTGTTCCTGCATCCATCACCTTTTTTCCTTTAAAATTAATGGTAAGCATTTCCGCCAGCATTAAATGGGTTGTTTCATGGTGGCCTGTACCAAAACTCATTTTAGGCGTAATAATTAGCTCGATAGGGTATGAAGGTAAATATGTATGAAAAGGGGCTTTTACTACACAAGTTTCATCAATGATGATAGGCTCATAATTCTTTTCCCACTTCTTATTCCAGTTTTGTTTTATGGTATCTTTTACTGAATAACTAAATTGCGCAGATTGAGAATACTGTTTTTCAAGTTCTTCAATTAAGGAAGTATTAAACTCACTTTCTGAATACGTAATAAAGCCAGTGTCATTTTCTTGAAAAGTATCGAATCCTAAATCTGAAAATTCGGCAATTAGTATCTCGGTAAATTCGTTGGTGCACTTAATCGTAAATTCTTGGTAGCTCATAAAATTCGTTATTGGCATCCTGCAAACGTGATTGATTCTGTAAAATAGACGACAAAATCGGCTTCGCTTTTTTCCTTGGTAAAGTATATAGTAAAATCTGCCAGCCCAATATTATCTACAAAAAACCAGATTCCCGATTGATCTGCATATAGTTTGTTTTCTTCTTCAAAGATCAACATATCAGCAAAAGCTTCAGACTCCTCTTCATATACCCAAAAGTCTGCCCCCTGTTTTGTAGGGGTTTCATAAACAGAACCTTGTAGCCGGCAATATGGCCTTTCTTGAGCCACAGAATTGAAACTAATAATAAATAGACCGGAAATGAAAACAAATAGTTTCATTTTAAAAGGACTTAATAATATCGATAAAATCGCGTGATTTTAAAGAAGCTCCACCAATGAGCCCGCCATCTATATCAGGTTGGCTAAATAGCTCGTTTGCATTACTTGGTTTACAACTACCCCCATATAAAATAGATGTATTATCCGCACTTGCTTGCCCAAATTTAGTAGCCAAATATGCTCGCAATGCTTTGTGCATATCTTGTGCTTGCTCCGATGAAGCCGTAACACCCGTGCCAATAGCCCAAATGGGTTCATAAGCAATTACTACTTTGCTCATTTGTTCTTCAGTTAAATGAAAAAGGCTTTCACTCAATTGGTTGCTAACAAATGCTTCGTGGTTACCCGATTCTCTAATATTTAATGATTCTCCGCAGCAGAAAATTGGAGTTAGTCCTGCTTCTAATGCTAAATTCACTTTAGTAGCAAGTTCTTCATTGGTTTCATTATGGTATTCTCTACGCTCACTATGACCAATAATTACATGGCTGGCTCCTGTTGAATTAATCATAGAAACAGAAACTTCTCCTGTATAGGCGCCAGAACTATGTGTACTACAGTCTTGGGCAGCTACATGCAAGTTTGCATTTCCATTAGTGATTTTACTAACTGAAGACAGGTGGATAAAAGGGGTTCCCAAAACAACAGAAACATCTTCCTTTACTTCATCATTCATCATATTTACTATTTCGGAAGCAAGCTTTAGCCCCTGATCTAGGGTATTATTAAGCTTCCAATTACCGGCAACAATTTTTTTTCTCATAATTATATAGTACTTAAGCGTGTAAAGTTAAATCCTATTAGTTATAAGTGTATAAATGTGCGGAATTCATTCGTTTAATTTAATATCTTGATGGATTTAATTTCTGCATATACTCGGTGTTATTACCTTTGCAGGATAATTTTTAAACTGATTAAAAAATGAAAAAATCAATTATTCTTTTAGGCTTTATTTTTGGTGGTCTAATTATATCAAAATCGTCAAAGGCTCAATCTAACTGGGAAGCGGGTATCCGTTTTGGAGATGTAACGTCATTAGATATAACCATTCCTTTTAGAGCCCCTAGAATTCATGCGGCAGCTTACTTTAATAATAATGCGTTTGGAGTTGGCGGGTATTTTAATTGGATGTTTGCCTTAAATGATGGCCCCGAAGGGTTAAATTTTTACCCCGGAGTTGGCCCGGAGTTTTATTTTGGCGATAATTTTAATGTGGCTGTAGCAGGAGATTTTGGAGCAGAATACTCCTTTGATTTTCCATTAACCGTAGGTGTAGATTGGCGACCAAGAATTGGGTTTACAAATAATACAGGCTTTTATGCAGGCAACTGGGGACTTATTGCGAGGTTTAGATTTGGAGAAGGAGTGAGTTTTAAACGAGTAAATTAATATAGGGTTCTTAAAATAAGTCCCTGATGACTAGAACAGGTATTTTTGGAGCTTAAAAGGGGACAACTCTATTAATATAATTTATTATTTTTGCTGAATAAAAAAATGAAGTTTTAACCTATAATAAGCAGAAAAATGAAAAAAGTTTTAACCATTATTGCACTTGCTGGGGTACTGTTCCTTGAGTCAAATTCGGCATCTGCACAGGCTCAAAAATATTTAAATATTGGTGGAGCAGGTACAGGCTTTTATGGCAGTATTGAGTTCCCTGTTAGCTCGGCTATTACTCTTGCACCTTTATTTAGTACAGATTACAACTTTAATTCATTAGTATTTGCTGGTAAAGGTAATTACTACTTGGACAATGTGTTTGATTTAGATAGTGCTTGGGATATTTATGCTGGAGTAAACCTTGGTTGGAGATTAGAAACTGGGAATGACGGGTTCAATTGGGGGCTACAGGTTGGTGCTCGATGGTTTTGGTCTGATAAATGGGGAATAAACGGTGAAGTTGGAGGCGGCTCTGGAGTATTAGGAGGAGTTGGTCTAACGATGAAAATGTAAACAATTACATAGGCTTAATAAGGAGGCTGTCTCTTAAGGCGGCCTCTTGTTTTTCCAACAAGGAAAAGGTTTTATCTCCCATTCATCAAAGCACTTTCCTTATCTGTCATCAAACGTGAGTGTACAATAAACCTGTAGCCCAAAGGTATTTCTAACGAGAAACTAGAGCCTCTACCTTCGGTAATATCAACCGTTAAAAAAGTGTGTTTCCAATATTTGTACTGGTCGATATTCATATAAAAATTAACGCCTGCAATTTCACCTAATAGCACATCGCTATCATCTAAGTACATATCTCCCTTTTCAAAAATCATAGGGGCAGAGCCATCACAACAACCTCCACTTTGATGGAAAATAAGTTCCCCGTGCATTCCTTGAAGTTTTTTTACAAGGGCAGTAGCCTCTTCTGTAATATCCACACGTTTAATCTCCATAAATGTAATAAAAACAGCAAGGGTGGACTACCCTTGCTGTTGCGCTTGAAAAATAATTCTAAAAGAACCCTAACTTGTTCTTATCATAAGAAATAAGCATATTCTTATTTTGACGATAATAGTTCATCATCATCAAGTGGTTTTCCCTACCAAAACCAGATTTTTTATAGCCTCCAAATGGTGCGTGAGCAGGATATGCATGGTAACAGTTTACCCAAACTCTACCTGCCTTAATGGCTCTTGGAATTTGATACAACTGGTGCGCATCCCTCGTCCAAACGCCAGCACCTAAACCGTAAAGTGTATCGTTGGCTATTTCCAAAGCTTCGGCTTCATCTTTAAACTTGGTTACGCAAACAACCGGCCCAAAAATCTCTTCCTGAAAAACCCTCATTTTATTATGCCCCTCTAAAATTGTGGGCTGAATAAAATTACCATTGGCTAAATCGCCACTTAACGAGCATGCCTCTCCACCTGCTAATACTTTGGCTCCTTCTTCTTTACCAATTTTAATGTAAGAAAGAATTTTTTCTTGCTGATCGTTCGAAGCCTGAGCCCCCATCATCGTATTGAGGTCGTATGGGTTGTCTTGTACAATTGCTTTAGTTCGAGCAACTACACGTTCCATAAATTTATTGTAGATGTCCTCTTGCACTAATATTCTAGATGGGCAAGTACATACTTCTCCTTGATTAAAAGCAAAAAGCACAGCTCCTTCAATGGCTTTATCTAAGAAGGCATCGTCCTCGTCCATCACACTGTTAAAAAAGATATTGGGTGATTTTCCACCCAATTCCATAGTAACAGGGTTTAGGTTTTTAGAAGCGTATTGCATAATTAACTGACCTGTGGTAGTTTCACCCGTAAAGGCAACCTTATCAACACCAGGATTAGAAGCTAGTGGCTTTCCAGCTTCAGGGCCAAACCCATGAATTACATTTATAACTCCTGGAGGAAACACGTCTGCAATTTTCTCCATTAATAATGTTGCGGAAGAAGGGGTTTGCTCTGCTGGCTTAAGCACAACGCAGTTACCTGCAGCTAATGCTGGAGGTAGTTTCCACGATAGCATTAAAAGGGGAAAGTTCCAAGGAATGATTTGGCCAATTACACCTAATGGCTCCTTTATATTTAACGATAGGGTGTTTTCATCTAGCTCCGTAGCAGAGCCCTCTTCAGCTCTTATTACTGCTGCAAAATAACGCCAATGGTCAACAGCTAAAGGAACATCTGCATTAATACTTTCTCTAATTGCCTTGCCATTATCACAAGTTTCAACAAGTGCGAATTCTTCCAAATTTTCCTCAATAATGTCTGCTACTTTATTTAGTAAAGCTGCTCTGTTAGCTGCAGGTGTATTACCCCATGCTTCTTTAGCAGCATTGGCCGCTGCCACTGCATTATCAACATCTTCTTTTTTAGAACGAGGGTATTTAGCAATTAAACTATTGTCAATAGGCGATGGGTTATCAAAATACTCTCCATCAACAGGGTCAACAAATTTACCATTAATAAAATTTCCGTACTTTTCTTTGAATTTGGGCTTACTGTAACTCATATTAATATTGTTAAGTTTAAAATACTTCAACTTCTAAATTCTGAATTTTTAGCAGGTAAGGCTATAACAATCTTCCAAGATCATTGTAGTATAATCTTCTTACTCTTTATCTTTAACCAATGGAAAATTTGCTCGTTAAGCATAAAAGCCAAAGAAAACTTACTACACTAGTTGAAAACCACACGGTTTATAACGCAAACTCTTCGGAGCTAAATGTATTTGAGACTCATACGATTGCTAATAGTGTAAGTCTCACCTTTGATTCGCCCATATTAGCAAGCATGCTTACGGGTAAAAAAGTTATGCATCTTGAAGGCATGCCTTCTTTCAATTTTTTGCCAGGAGAGTCTGTCGTTCTTCCCAGTAATAAGAAAATGATTATTGATTTTCCTGAGGCTACAGCCGAGAACCCTACACAATGTTTGGCTTTGGCTATTGATCCTACAAAAATTAAGGAGGTGGCTAGTTCTTTTAATGATAATACACGAATAGGATATGATGAAAATGCAAGTTGGAACTTAGATGAAAACTCCTTTCATTTAGACAACACCCATGGAATACATCAATTAGTTGGCCGGCTCATTTATTTGTTTACCGAAGGCAACAAGTCGAAAGATGTTTTTATCGAGTTTACTTTAAAAGAACTAATAATAAGGCTATTACAGAGCAAAGCAAGGACAGCTCTTCTTGATAATTGCTCAAGAACATATGAGGAAGATAGCCGGATTGCATTTGCTCTTAATTACATGAAGGAACACCTAACCGAAAAAATATCAATTGATAAGTTGGTTGCCAAAACAAGCTTGAGTAAGTCGTATTTTTTTAAGGTATTCAAGAGCACATTGGGAATGTCACCCATCGATTATATATTAATTGAACGAATAAAATTTGCCAAGGAGCTATTTAGAACAACAAATTATCAGGTAGCAGAAGTTGCCTATAAGGCTGGGTTTAGCAGCCCAAGTTATTTTAGTAAGCAATTTAAGAGGTTTGAAAATATGAGCCCCGGGAATTTTAAAAAGCAGGTAGTTCAAGCCCGTTTTTTATAGAAACCATCTGTAGTTATCTTATGAAAGGCTCATTTTATCGAATTCTTGCCTAAATGTTATTATCAATCAGTAATAATCATTTATTTTACCATTTCAATTTGTTTTACCTTTCGTTTACTTCAATAAACTTACATTATGAGCATTAAAATTCAAACCCTCTCTGGCTACCTACACGAATACCAAAAAAGTGTGCTACAACCCGAAAAATTTTGGAGCAGGGTGGCAGAAACTTTTCATTGGAAAAAACAATGGGACAGGGTAGTAGATTGGAATTTTGAAGAGCCAAAAGTTAATTGGTTTGTAAATGGTAAATTAAATATTACAGAGAATATTCTCGACCGACATATATACACGCATGGAGACCGACCTGCCATTGTTTGGGAACCGAACGACCCTTCGGAAGCATCAAGAACACTAACTTATAAAGAGCTTTATGAACAGGTTAACCAGTTCTCTAATGCTTTAAAGCAAAAAGGAATAAAAAAAAGTGACCGTGTAGTCATTTACATGCCAATGGTTCCTGAAGCAGCCATTGCTATGCTAGCCTGTGCCAGAGTTGGTGCTGTGCACTCTATTGTTTTTGCAGGTTTTTCTTCTACAGCACTAGCCGACCGTATTAATGATTGCCAAGCCAAAATGGTGCTGACCTCTGATGAAAATTACCGAGGAGCTAAGGTGATTCCTATTAAGGCAGTAGTTGATGAGGCGGTGGAAAATTGTCCTACCATTGAATCGGTTATAACGCTAAGCCGTACAGGTGGTGAGGTAAAAATGAAAGCAGGCAGAGACTATTGGTGGCACGATGTAATTGAAGGAGAATCAACCATTTGTCCTGCAGAAGAAATGGACTCAGAGGACTTACTTTTTATCCTATACACCTCCGGTTCTACAGGTAAGCCTAAAGGAGTGGTGCATACGTGTGGAGGGTATATGGTATATGCCCAATTTACATTCGAAAATGTGTTTCAATATACAGCTGGAGATGTGTATTGGTGTACGGCAGATGTGGGCTGGATAACAGGGCACTCCTACATTGTATATGGGCCGCTTTTATCAGGAGCAACTACCTTAATGTTCGAAGGCATACCAACCTACCCTGATGCGGGTCGTTTTTGGGATGTAGTAGATAAACATAAAGTAAATCAGTTTTACACAGCCCCAACGGCTATCCGGGCATTAGAAGCCCACGGGTTAGACCCTTTTAAGGGGAAAGATTTAAGCTCGCTAAAAGTATTAGGCTCCGTAGGCGAACCCATAAACGAAGAAGCCTGGCATTGGTACCATGATCATGTGGGTAAAAACAAATGCCCTATTGTAGATACTTGGTGGCAGACAGAAACAGGAGGGATTATGCTATCGCCAATTGCTGGTATTACCCCAACAAAACCATCGTATGCAACACTGCCATTGCCGGGCATCCAACCCATAATTGTAGATGAAAAGGGGGAGGAGTTAAAAGGGAATAGTGTACAGGGTAATTTGTGTATTAAGTTTCCCTGGCCTGGAATGATACGCACACTTTATGGCGACCATGACAGGTGCAAGCAAACGTATTTCTCTACTTACGACAACTTATATTTTACAGGCGATGGGGTTAAAAGAGATGAAGATGGCTACTACAGAATACTTGGTAGGGTTGATGATGTAATTAATGTTTCCGGGCATAGAATGGGAACGGCTGAAGTGGAAAATGCCATAAATGAACACCCCTTAGTAATAGAATCTGCAGTAGTAGGCTACCCGCACGACATTAAAGGCCAAGGCATTTATGCTTATGTAATTGCAGATGATTCGCAAAGATCGGCCGCCAGTTTAGAAAACGAAATAAGGGCTACTGTAAGCAAAATAATTGGGCCTATTGCTAAACCTGATAAAGTGCAAATTGTTACTGGTTTACCCAAAACACGTTCAGGGAAAATTATGCGTAGAATCCTTCGAAAAATTGCCGAAGGGCAAACCAGTAACTTTGGGGATACTTCTACTTTACTTGACCCAACGGTAGTAGAAGAAATAATCGAAAACATGAAATAGTGTTTCATGTTTAATTACAGAATTACATTTACCGGCTTTGGTGCTAACCGAACGGTGTACCGAGGCCAACAAATTACACTACAATGTGCCCATAATTGGGACACCAGTGAGCAAGAAGCTGCCAATGTGTTTTTTGTTACCCGTAAAGAAATTAAGAAGCACTTTAGCCGATTTTCGATTGTGAGTGTGGAGAAGTTGGGGTAAAGGAAACACGTCATTCTGAGGGCTTCGCCCGAAGAATATCAAAAAAGAACGAGTACTTTAATTAGTGTTCGCCTATAAAGTCAGTGTCTAGTTTACTGGGATAATAGAGTATTTTTTTGACGAACCTAACGCAGGTAGCGGACTTTATGGACAGACACTAATTAATTCCCTCTCTATAATTTGAAGGCAACAAATCATTAACCCTAAGTTTTGCCAACCAAGCTTGAGGTGCACTCCCACAAAAATAAATCCATCTTTCAGTAAGAAATCAAGGTAGGCAATTACTGCTTAATAATTAACTTAACTTCGCCACATGTGCCTATATTGGCTGTTTTGAACGTTTTGTAGTTGCAATAAGCACAAAATAATTCCAGATGTATTATTCTTTATCCATAACCCTAATCTAAATTTTTATTAGGAGGTGAAGACCTTTACTCATTGTCTGAAATATATACTATAGCAACTATTTTAGCAAAATGGTGAAGTTGAGATAGAAATAACCTCTTCACTGGTGTTAAAAGAGATTCCTGCCTGAGGCAGGTTTCGGGCGAAGCCCTCAGAATGACGTAGAGTAAAAGAACGTCACTCTGAGCATTCCATGCGAAGAGTCTCACTTTATGCAGCTAACTTAACTTCACATGTGCCTATATTGGCTGTTTTGCACGTTTTGTAGTTGCAATAAGCACAAAATGATTCCAGATGTATTATTCTTTATCCATAACCCTAATCTAAATTTTTATTAGGAGGTGAAAACCTTTACTCATTGTCTGAAATATATACTATAGCAACTATTTTAGAAAAATGGTGAAGTTGAGCTAAATGAAGATTCTTCGGGCGAAGCCCTCAGAATGACACTCAAAATTATGGTGTATTATAATTACCAGTAAACATTGCCCAGATACTTGTTGCGACAGTCAAGAGAAAAGCAATTAATATAAAGTTAATGAATAACTATTGACCTTTTAAAGTGACACTGATGAAAATAAGGGGCATCAAAGAATTTATTTATTCAAGGACTTAAGGTACAACTGCTCAACCTTATCTCTTGCCCATGGTGTTCTACGTAAAAACTTGAGGCTAGAATTAATCGATGGGTCGTAATTAAAACTACGGATATTTATTCTTTGGCCTAATTCTTCCCAACCGTACACTTTTACTAAGTGCTCCAAAATATCTGCTAACTTAACTCCGTGGAGTGGGTTGTTTTGCTGTTGTTCAATATTACCGGTCATCGTTTACGAAAACAAATTAAACGTAAGCAACGAGAGCACATACGCCAAGCCCGACATATAAATTGTCTGTAAAGCTGGCCATTTCCAACCTTTAGTTTCACGATAAGTGATAGCCAATGTGCTCATACACTGCATGGCAAACACATAAAACACCATTAAGGATAGCCCCACAGCTAGTGTAAAATAAGGCTCTCCGGTTTCCGGGTTAATTTCAGAACCCATTCTGGCCTTTATGGTGTTTACATCTCCATCGGCAGACTCAATACTATATATGGTGGACATAGTGCCCACAAATACTTCACGGGCAGCAAAAGAAGTAACTAGAGCAATGCCCACCTTCCAGTTAAAACCTAATGGTTTAATAGCAGGCTCAATGGCTTTGCCCAATTTGGCCACATAGGAGTGTTCTAATTTGTAAGAGGCTACTTTATCGTTGAGTTCTGCCTCGGTGTAATTGGTGTCAACTAATGTTGCTTTTACATGTTCTTCTGCATTTGTAATATTATCTCCAGGCCCGTAGGTTGCCAATACCCACAACACAATGGAAACCGCTATAATTATTTTACCTGCTTCAAAGGAGAATGTTTTTACTTTTTCAAGAATGGTAAGCCCGACATTTTTCCAACGTGGAGTTTTATAGGTGGGAAGCTCCATAATTAAAAAACTGCGCTCTGTAGTTTTCATTATTCTCTTTAAAGCGTAGGCTGAAATTAGCACCGCAATAAACCCAAGGAGGTATAAACTTAATAACACCAAACCCTGCATATTAAATACGCCAAACACATATTCATCAGGAATAACCAAGGCAATTAAAATGGTATAAACGGGCAAACGAGCGGAGCAACTCATAAGCGGAGTTACAAAAATGGTAATCATCCTTTCTTTCCAGTTTTCTATGGTGCGAGTAGCCATAATAGCCGGAATGGCGCAGGCGACACCTGAAATAAGAGGTACAACGCTTTTGCCATTTAAGCCAAACTTACGCATAATTTTATCCATTAAAAACACTACGCGTGCCATATAGCCCGATTCTTCGAGCAAGGAGATAAACGCAAACAAAATGGCTATTTGCGGAATAAATATGAGCACACCACCTATACCAGGCACGAGCCCTTTGGCAAGCAAATCAGTAAAAACACCTGCGGGTAAATTGGAAGAAAGCCATGCTGATAGTTCTGAAAAAACAATATCTATCAAATCCATTGGCCAGCTTGCCCATGCAAAAATGGCTTGAAAAATAACAAAAAGGATAGAGAGAAAAATAACATAGCCCCATATCTTATGTGTAAGAAACTTATCTATTTTTTCTGAATAAAGTTTTAGCCCAACGGCCTCTTTTTTTACCTCTGCCTTTTTTACCAGCCGGTTAATTTTGCCATAACGCAGGGTAGTGTCTTTAGCCTGAACACTATCCTTTTGTTCTATTTTTCCTTGAGTTGTTAATTGTTGGAGTGCCCAATAGGCGGTATCTTCAGGATGTTCTTTTAGATAATCTGTTATTTGATCTTTGGCAAGTTCTGTAACATCAAAAAAGCTGCCTCCACTAACCGTAACTTTATTTTCCAGTGCTTTTTTAAGTTCATCAATGCCTTCGCCAATCCGTGCATTAGTAGAAATTACCAGAGCTCCCAACTCTTTTTCAAGTAACTCTAAATCATAACCCATTCCTATTCTGTCGGCCATATCTACCATATTAAGAGCCAGGATAACAGGAAGCCCCAAATCCTTCATTTGGGTAAAGAGCAGCAAATTACGTTTTAGGTTAGATGCATCCACCACAACTACCAGCACATCAGGGAAAAGTTCGTCTTCTTTATTTAAAAGAATATCGGCAACTACCGTTTCGTCATTGGATTTTGGGTAGATACTATAGGTGCCCGGTAAATCAATTATTTCAACTTTCTCATTATTAGAAAGTACAGAAACTCCTGTTTTTTTATCTACGGTAACCCCGGGAAAGTTTCCAATTTTTTGATTGAGACCAGTGAGTTGATTGAATAAAGAAGACTTGCCAGAGTTTGGGTTGCCAACAAGAGCAATGCGTTTTCGCTGGACTGTACTCATTAACTACTCTACTAACGAAATGGTGTGAGCTTCTGCTTTACGAAGCAATAAACTGTATCCTTCAACATCAATACAAATAGGGTCGCCAAGTGGTGCAGAAAATTTCATTTCTACACTTGTGCCAGGTAAGCAGCCCATATCCAACAGCTTTAACGACAGGTGGTCGTCTTTAAAACAACAGATGGTTCCGTTTTCTCCAGGTTTTAAATCTCCTACCGTTTTTGCTTTGCTCAATTATTTAGAATTATTATAAACAATGCAAATGTAGTTGGCTTCGGGCAATATAAAAAATGACTTAAATCATATAAAATCAATTATTTAGGCGAAATTGGATTATTGGCTCTATCTAGAATTATTCTTACTAGCATAAAAAAGGCGATACTGATTTTCAGTATCGCCTCCTAACTAAAGTGTGATTGACCCTAATTACTCAATCACTATTTTTTTATTTACGGCTTTGTTTCCTTGTACTACTTGCAAAAGATATATTCCCTTTTTAAGTCCGGCAAGATTAATTTCTTTATCATAAAAACCGCTAAAGTTTTGAAGGTATTCAGCATACACTTCTTTACCATTAATGTTAGTTACTCTTACCATCGTTGATTTCTCTTTACCCGCAAATTTTAAATTAAACGTACCGTTGCTTGGGTTAGGGTAAAGATTAAATTCCTCTAGCTTAAGGTTCTTGCTATCTTCAATAGAAAAAGTTTTCTTATCCTCTACACTCATGTCTTCGAGGTGCAGCACAATATTACTTACAACCACTTCAACTTTTACATTTTTTTCATCTCCATCATCTCCTTTAATAATTATGATTTCTTTGGTGATTTTTTGTCCATTTTCTCCATCTTCTACCCAAACCATATTGCCAGAGTGAAGAGGTGATTGACTATTCTCTTTCCATTCATCATAATCAACTTCCTCGCCATTTACCACTACGTGATGGTTGCCATCTTCATCTACAGTAACCTTAACCTCCATAGTTTCTTCAATATTAAGGCTATCGCCATCGCCCGATTTAAACATAAATACATTGCCAGAACCTTTGTGTAGTTCATCCACATCTATTTCTTCTCCATTTTTAAAGATTTGTTTGTTGCCATCTTCATCAACGGTTACTTCAATTTTAACGTCTCCTTCATTGTCACCATCTTCTGAGAAAAACATGATTTTATGACCATCTTCCTCTAATTCCTTCACACCACCTCTTTCTTTAGAGACAAAGATCATTTCATGGCCTTTCGCAAGTTCTTCAAGATCAATATCCTCACCATTTTTAAAAACATGTTTGGTTCCGTCTTCATCAACAGTTACTTCAATATTTGTCTCTTCACCGTCTTCTCCATCTGTAAAAAACATCACTTCATAACCTTCGGAAGAACCTTTTTCATCATCAATTTTTATAATTACATGAGCCTCTCCTTCTTTGGTTGAAAAACCACCCTCATCCATTTGAAAAAAGTCAATGTTTATACCCTCACGCTCGGGGTCGTTTTTCATTTCTTCTATACTGTTATAGGATTTTTCAGTTACAACTGTTTTCCCATCAATCTCTTGTTCTAACTTGAGATTATATTGTTCTACACCGTTTTCATTTTCAACATCAATTTGAACATTGGTTTGCTGCGTTTTTGTTTGACTAAACCCTACTACCGAAAGTAAGATTAGAAATGTTGTTAAAATATTCTTCATTTTTGTTAAATTTTGTTTCGTTAATTGTACATTTTATACGAGTATTAAGAAAAGAGGCTTTCCTCTTCATCACACTACTCCTTTAATAGCTTTTTTATTGTTTTTTCTAAATCACCAATGGTATTAGAGCCTAAGCCCGTTGCAGAAAACACCACTTTGGAGCTTTGATTTATTACGATATGGGCAGGGTAAGAGGTTATTTCATAACTGTTAATTACATCCATGCTTTCAGGAATAATTTTGTATTTAAACTCTTTTTTAGTTAAGAAGGAGTTTAATTTTTGTGTTTTGTTGATGGCAAGCCCTAAAAAAACAACTTCTTCCCCTTCGTATTTTTCTACCAATTTGTTTAAGTCGGGTATTTCCATTACACAAGGCTTACACTCAACAAACCAAAAATTCAGAACAATTATTTTACCTTTCAACTCTTCAAGGGAGTACTCTTCTCCATTAATATCAGTAACATTAAAAGGTTTTGCGTATTTGCCAACACGCTCACCTTTTTCTGTCTTTTTACTTACCTTTTGTTCAATGCTGTTTGCATCTTCAATTACAGGGCTGAGAACAGCTGCCTTTAGTTCGTTATTATCATTAATATATGGGTCTAGTGAAAATTTCTTTGATTTTAATAAAGGCAAAACCTCATTAAAAGTTATTTTTTTTCCTTCACTAGTATAAATATCTAAATTCGGTGTTAGTTGTAAACTTATATTTTCTCTTTCTTCTTCTGTTGGTTTATGTAGCCCTTTTAAATAATCATTTTTGATTGTATTTTGGTTTGGCTCAGAAATTTTTGTTTGGCTAAACCCTGCTACCGAAAGTAAGATTAAAAGCGTTGTTAAGACATTTTTCATTTTTTGTAAATTTTGTTTTTTCAAATTACACACCTCGTTTGTTAAAAAATGGTTAAAGAATGTTAAAGAGTGTTAAAAACAAACCATAAGAATAGATAAACTGTATTTTTGATAAACGGTTTAAATTATTGCATGAACAATAAAGTTATTTGGACGATTATTTCTTTAATGACATTGTCATTAATTGGGCTCACTTCTTTTCAGGTGTACTGGATAAATAATGCCATTAAACTAAGTAATGAGCGTTTTAATAAGGATGTACACGAGTCGTTAAATATGGTGGCTTATAAGCTTGAGCGAAGTGAGCTTGCCAATGTTGCTTTAAAACATAAATGGTTCTTTTTTAATGACGGTTCTTCCGGCAATATAAAATATCAAATACAGCCGGGGCAAGAACAAGGTTTAAAAGAAATTGATAATAATGTTAATATAATTGTTTTTGATTCTTCCGGAAGTGCGGGTAACACCCTGATTAGCAAGGCCGAGAGTTATTCGTATGCAAGCACCGATGTTATGCATAACATTAAGTTGGGTGACTCAACAGGCAATATTCAGGTTGAGCTTGTTGTTTCGTCCGATTCTGATGGATATGATTTGAACGTTCAGCGCATTCTTAAAAAAACAGAAGAGTTTAATAATGTAGTTCACGCCATGGTTTCAGAGGAAAATATTGATATGAAAAGGCGTATTCGACCTGAAGAAATAGATAGTTTGCTGAAACTCGAGTTTAAAAATAAAGGAATAGATATTTATTTTAATTTTGGGGTATATGATAAAAACACAGATCATTTTGTGTTTATTGATACCGCCAATATGGCCAAAGAAATGCTCATTGAAAGTCCTCTGAAAGCGTCTCTTTTCCCAAACGATATTTTAGGAAATGCTACTTTTTTGGTGGTAAACTTTCCAGCTAAGGATCAATTTCTGTTTAAAAAAATCATGGCTACATTAAGTAGTTCTATCATCCTGTTATTGGTTATCATAACTTGTTTTTCGTATGCTATTTACATCATTTTAAAGCAGAAAAAACTCTCTGAACTTAAAAATGACTTTATCAATAATATGACCCACGAGTTTAAAACGCCTATTGCCACAGTATCATTGGCAGCAGAGGCCTTAAGTGATGCCGACATATCAATGAATAAGGCTCGTGTTGATAAGTATGTTGGGGTAATAAAAGACGAAACCAGCCGATTAGGAACACAGGTAGAACATGTGCTACAGGCAGCTACCATGGAAAAAGAAGAGCTTCAGATTAATAAATCGACACAAAATATTCATGAGCTTATGACAGATTGCGTTGAAAAAGCAAAAATGCAGCTCAACCAAAAAGAAGCCTCAATCAAATTACAGTTTAATGCAGCCCGTTTTATTACCAAAGTAGATGAGCATCATTTTTATAACGCCATTGCCAATTTGTTAGATAATGCCATTAAATATGCAGCTAAAGCTCCCCTTATTTTCATTACTACAGAAAATACAGGAGAAAGCATTCTTATTAAAATAAAAGACAACGGTATCGGTATCAGCAACGATCAGCAAAAGCATATTTTCGATAAATTCTACCGTGTACCCACAGGCAACATTCATAATGTAAAAGGATTCGGCTTAGGCTTAAACTATGTACAGTATGTTGTTCAGGCACACCAGGGAGTTATTACCGTCTCTTCAGAATTAAAAAAAGGCAGTGAATTCACCATTGAACTTCCTTTATGAAATCTAAAAAGCTACTAATTGTAGAAGACGACCAAAATCTGGGTCAGATATTAAGCGAATACCTTGGTTTAAAGGGATATGAGTCTTTTTTATTTAGAGATGGAGTGGAAGGCTTGGAAGCCTTTAAAGCCCAAAGCTACGACTGCTGTTTGCTCGATGTAATGATGCCCAAAATGGATGGCTATACACTAGCTAAAGAAATTAGAAAAATAGATAAACAAATTCCGTTTCTGTTTCTTACGGCCAAATCTATGAAAGAAGACAGGCTAAATGGGTTTAAGCTGGGAGCCGAAGACTATATTACCAAACCCTTTAGTATGGAAGAACTACTACTAAGGCTCAACGTAATATTTAGGAGAGGCAACCGTGTGGAAGCCGAAAAATTAGACATGTTTGAGCTTGGCAAAATCTCATTTAACACTAAAAATCAGGAACTCACATTTAATGGTATCTCAACCAAGTTAACTTCCAAAGAAGCGGCTCTTCTTAATTTATTATGCCAAAATATGGACAGGACACTGGACAGAAGAGCTGCGCTAAAAATTATTTGGGGAGATGACAGTTATTTTAATGCCCGCAGTATGGATGTGTATATTGCCAAATTAAGGAAGCATTTAAAGCCGGAACCTTCTATTAAAATCATCACCATACACGGGCAGGGTTTTAGGCTTGTTCAGGATTAATCAAAAAAAACAACTGTTAGGCAAGTTTCTTACTCCACCTGAAATTTAAACTTTTCTATAATGTAATAGATAAAGTTAAAAGAAAGGGCTGAGTTAGAGGAGGAGTCTTCTTCAACTTCCTCTTCCGATTCCCAAAAATTTAATTTAGAATCAGTGTTTGTATTTGAGGTAGCTGTTGGTTTTGCCTTATTAACTGTAATTAACTCCTTATTTTTTACATTTGTACTATCTGATTCCAGCTTAGGATCAACACTAACTTTAGGTTCTGTAATTGCGAAGGTTTGACCGCCAAGGCCAACTAAGAAAACCAAGATTAATAGAGTTGCAATGTTCTTAAACATAAATAATACGATTAGGCACTTGTAAATATACGCAGTGCAATATATAAAGTTACGGCATTAACATATTTTAACAAAAGAGAATGATTATTACCTGGCAGGATTTTGAAAAAGTAGAATTGCGTGTTGGTACTATTATTAAATCAGAAGAATTTAAAGAAGCACGCAACCCTGCCTATATTATATATGTAGATTTAGGAGAGCTGGGTATTAAAAAATCGAGTGCACAAATTACAGACCTCTACAGTATAGCAGAACTTGTTGGTAAACAAGTAATTTGTGTAACTAATTTTGAACCCAAACAAATTGGCTCCATTCGTTCAGAAGTATTGGTTACCGGATTTAAAGATGAGAATGGACATATTGTTCTTTCTACCGTAGATATGCCAGTTCCAAATGGGCATAGATTAATTTAGGTATCTTATCTTTATGCTAAAGAAATGATGATGAAATTTAAAAGTAGAAGAGACGTAGCATTTTCAATTATTATGTCGGGCACCCTTTTTGTTTTGGTAGCCATTTCTACACTTGGGCTTATCTCTTCAAAATATGAATCTATCCCTATTTGGATACATTTATTAGATGGAGTAGGTGTTGTATTCCTATTGTGGATATTTTTTGGCACCTATTATGAATTAGCCAATGGGCTATTAACCTATAAAAGTGGTCCTATTAAAGGAAGTATTAAAATCAACGATATTAGAGAAATCGTAATAGGTAAAACATTATGGGCTGGGCTAAAACCAGCTACCGCCACAAAAGGTCTTATTATTAAATTTGGCAAATTTTACGATGAGGTTTACATAAGTCCACAATCGAATGATTTGTTTATTAAAGAGCTTCTAAAGGTAAAAATTGTACAAGAGTAAATATTTTTAAAGAAATCAATTACCTGCTTTGAGTCAACCTTATACATCCAACGCCCAATTGCTGATTAGCAAATCAGTTCTTTTAGCAAATATTACCACTTATAGGTCGCTAATTAGTAATAACACAAAAATATTGCTAATGGTTAAAGCCAATGGTTACGGTACAGATAATTTATTGGTTGCTAATGAGGTTGAAAGTAAAGTAGATTATTTTGGAGTTGCGTTCCCTGCCAATGGGTTTGAGCTTAGAGCAAACGGCATTACAAAGCCAATATTTGTAATGGCAAGCACCCCTCACGACCTAGCAAAGATGGCTAACGAAAATCTTGAGCCTGTGCTTTATTCTATCGAGATGGTAAAGGTAGCTGTTGCTTTAAACCAAGCTATACGAGTGCATTTAGAAATTGATGCAGGAATGAAGAGGCTTGGTCTGCTACAACATCAATTAGAGGACGTTATTACCCTTATTAATAACTCTAAAGTACAAGTAGTTAGCACCTTTGCTCATGTGGTAGCTCCGGGCGAACCAAAACATGATGAATTTACGCATCAGCAAGCCGCTTATTTTAACACATGTTTTGAGAAACTCCATTTAGGGCTTAATAACACACCATTTAAACACCTGATGCCTACGGGTGGAGCCATCAGGTTTAAACAGTACCAATACGATATGGTACGCCTTGGTATAGGCATTTATGGATATGACTCTGCAAACCAACTAAACAGCCAGCTAAAAACAGTTGCCACATTTCAATGCAGCATATTACAAATAATTGAGGTGAAAAAAGGAGAAACCATTGGATATGGTCGTGAAGGCAGTTTACCAAATGACGGGAAAATAGCAACCATAAGTGTTGGGTATGGCGATGGCTACCTTCGAGTGTTTGGCAACGGGAATGCCGAAGTTTTAATTAATAAGAAAAGAGCCAAAACTGTTGGCATAATCTGTATGGATTTAATAATGATAGATGTAACCAATATTGATTGTGAACCAGGGGATGTAGTAGAACTTTTTGGTGCCAGCATTAAAATTGAAGAGTTAGCAAAACGAGGAAGCACCATTCCTTACGAAATTCTTACAAATATTAGCTCCAGAGTAGAAAGAATAATGGTCGATTAATTTTTTCCATTCATCAAAAGGGTGCAAACTACTCAATAAAAATTGGTTACATTAGCGTTTTTCTCATCTTAACCCTATTTTGTCATGATCAAAAAAATACCTTTTTTATTTCTTATAGTTGTTCTGGTTGCATTCACCAACCCACCAAAAAAATCTAAACTTCAGGCAAAAGTAGAGTCTCTTGCTGAGCAGGTAGAAGCCAAAACCATTGAGTGGAGGCATCATTTACATCAAAATCCTGAACTCTCGAACCGTGAGTTTAAAACAGCAGAATACATTGCTGCCCACCTTAAATCTTTAGGTTTAGAAGTACAAACCAATGTGGCCAAAACAGGTGTTGTGGCCATTCTTAAAGGAGGAAAACCCGGGCCGGTAGTTGCCCTGAGAGCCGATATTGATGGGCTGCCTGTGCCTGAAAGAGTGGATTTGCCTTGGAAATCAACGGCCATAGGAAAATATAATGGCAATGAAGTACCTGTAATGCACGCTTGTGGGCACGATACCCATATTGCTATTTTAATGGGTACGGCCGAGGTACTAACAACCATAAAATCAGAACTAAAAGGAACTGTAAAATTCATCTTTCAACCTGCAGAAGAAGGAGCTCCTAAAGGCGAAGAAGGCGGTGCTAAATTAATGGTAAAAGAAGGCGTTTTAAAAAACCCTGATGTAGAAGCCATTTTCGGGTTACATATTTCGTCAGGTACACATGTGGGTAAAATTAATTATAAGCCCGGTGGCACCATGGCAAGCTCCAATAGTTTTGAAATTACAATACATGGCAAACAAGCCCATGGCTCTCGCCCCTGGAGTAGTATCGACCCTATTGTAACCGCAGCCCAAATTATAAATAATGCACAAACCATTGTGAGCAGAAATATGCCACTCACAAAGGAAGCTGCCGTTGTTACCTTTGGTAGCGTTCATGGAGGTGTAAGGAGTAATATTATTCCAGAAGAAGTTAAGTTAGTTGGTACCATTAGGGCATTGGATAATGATATGCGCGATAAAATATTTGAACGACTTACAACGATTGCCATTAAAACGGGCGAAAGTAATGGGGCAACGGTTGAAATAGTTATACACGAAGGATACCCTATCACATTTAATGATGTGGACTTAACCGCTAAAATGCTTCCTACTTTGCAAAGTGTGGTAGGTGCAGATAATGTCAACCTTATACCCGCAGTAACAGGTGCAGAAGACTTTTCTTTTTTTCAGAGAGAAGTACCCGGTTTCTACTTCTTTTT
This sequence comes from Cyclobacteriaceae bacterium, assembly GCA_027067135.1. GTDB lineage: Bacteria > Bacteroidota > Bacteroidia > Cytophagales > Cyclobacteriaceae > JAKISE01. Next base: position 286 of record JAMOMJ010000377.1, on the reverse strand, counting down.
AGGGGGCACTCCTGTAAATGTAAAACCCGAAGATGCACCCTCACACCATACCCCTGATTTTTATGTGGAGGATGACGCTTTGGTTATAGGTATTAAGGCAATGAGCAGAATGGTGGTTGATTATTCGATGTAATAAATTGAACCGTCATTACTGCCTATGCAGTAATGACGGTTCAATTGCTAATTTAGGGCTTGCTGAAAAAGTCCCAGGTACGTTAGATACGAGCAGGCAAAGCGAAGATGTATTGTAATACTTCGAGCTGAAGCCTGTGAAGTAGATGACGTG
>JAMOMJ010000376.1 GCA_027067135.1 Cyclobacteriaceae bacterium | reverse complement strand
TCTAGCAAACATAGCGAAGGGTATAATAAAATGGACCGTTGGTTAGGTAAATTAGGGGAAGGCTTTATGGGTAATGTGTAATTACTTTGGTGCGAGTAGCCCATTACCTTAACCACCTGTAAATCACATTGAATGCCATTTTTTAACCATTTCTCGCCATTTATCATTTGAGCTAACTCGCCTACGGTTAAGCCATGTACAATTGGTATGGGGTGCATACCCACAAACGACTGGTAGGCTAAATCCAATACCGGGCCTGCTATATATTGCCCGTTGGGGTTAGGCCTGTCTAATACTATAAACTTTTTATTTTGCTCGGCACAAACTTCCATAACATAATGCATGGTGCTTATATAGGTGTAAAAACGAACGCCTACATCCTGAATATCAAATATCACCACATCAATATTGTTCAAATCTTCAATGGTTGGCTTTTTGTGTTTGCCATATAATGAAATGATGGGCAATCTGGTTTTGCTGTCAATACCATCTGCAACATGCTCTCCTGCATCGGCCACACCCCTAAACCCATGTTCAGGAGCAAATATTTTTTTAATAGATACTCCTTGGCTTAGCAAGGTATCAACAAGATGAGTGTTACCAAGCATTGAAGTTTGGTTAATCACCAAAGCCACATTTTTACCTTTTAAAAGAGGCAGGTACAAGTTAAAATGTGCTGCTCCTACTGTAATTTCATCAGTAGTTGCTTCCTTAGTTTGGCAGCTAGCAGCCAAACTAAGGAAGGTTAATAGAAATAAAATTGATCTCATACTCTTTAATTTGAAATTCAAAGTAACTAATTATTATACCCATTTGTTAGATTTTTGAGTTAATTAAGCTAGCTCGTTACAGAAAATGGCATATATGTAACCCCTATCACAGTTTTGTTCTGCACTACTACTCAACTTTGTAATTAACATTTAAAATATCTACTATAAACTATGGGATTATTATCATTTTTTGGCAAACAAGAAGAAAGCCAAGATTTAAACGCTTTAATGGAAAGAGGAGCCGTTATTCTTGATGTGAGAACCCCCGGAGAATTTAACACCGGTCATGTGGTTGGATCAAAAAATATTCCGTTGGACTCAATAGCTGCCTCAATTGATGAATTAAAGACTATGAATGTGCCCATTATTACCTGCTGCGCATCAGGCATGCGAAGCGGAGTGGCTGCAAACCAATTAAAATCGGTAGGAATAGAATCTGTTAATGGAGGTTCCTGGTATAGCGTTAAACTTGCTACCGATCAAGAGTGTAAATAAATGCCAAAAACGTTGCCATATCAACTAACTAGTTTTCAGAAAGATGTGCTGGATCAAAGTCAGCATATTCCTGTATTGGTTGATTATTGGGCAAGTTGGTGCGAGCCTTGCAAGTTTTTAGGGCCAATTATTGAGAAACTGGCAAGGGAAGCCTCGGACAAATGGAAACTTATAAAAATTAACACCGAAGAGCATAGCGAAATAGCCACAGAGTGGGGCATTCGTGGAATTCCTAATTTAAAACTATTTTATAAGGGTAAAGTAATTGCCGATTTAGCAGGAGCAATGGCAGAGCCTGAAATGAGGAATTGGATAGAGCAAAAATTGCCCTCTGAAGCCAAATCTTTGGCTATGGAAGCTTCTGAATTAATTGCAGAAGGCAATACAGAAGGTGGAATTGACTTATTAGAAAAAGCCATTAATATAGATAATGAATTGACCGAAGCACGGTTATTATTGGGCAAGTTGTTAATTTGGGATCAGCCCGAACGAGTACATTCTTTGGTTGAAAATATAAGGCATGTAGAAGAAGCCGAAGAACTTGTAATTCTGGCAGATTTTATGAATAAAAGAAAATCTGACCTAAAGGAAGGTAAGGTTAAAAAATTATTAGCCAAGGCTGGTAGCTACCTTAAAAGAAAAGAAATTGAGCCTGCTGTAGAAGTGTTGATTAAAGCTATTATAATTGATAAAAGATATCAAAAGGAATTGGCAAGAAAGCTTATAATTGCAATTTTTCATACCTTAGGAGAGGCAAGTGAAATAACTAAAAATTATAGAAGGCGTTTTGATATGGCACTCTATTAACGAAATGGTAAAAGGCATAAAAAGTTACGTAATAATTATTGTGTTTGCGTTAGCAGGAAGCACTATTATGTATTTATACTACTATTTTGTGGGATGTAAAACGGGTAGCTGCTTAATTACCTCGAGCCCGACTATTAGCTCGGGTTATGGATTGCTTTTCGGTGGTTTAATAGGAAGCACAATTAATGATTTTATAAACAAAAAAAATAAAAAAACATGAGTTACTATTTTAATAAAACAATAAGCGGAGAGTTTGATCAAGTGATAGAGCAAGTAACTGCTGCTTTAAAAACAGAAGGATTTGGCGTATTAACAGAAATTGATTTTAGTGGCACGCTTAAAAAGAAACTAGATGTTGATGTACCTAATTATAGAATTTTAGGAGCTTGCAATCCTCAATTCGCTTACAAATCATATCAAAAAGAAAATAAAATTGGCGTTATGTTGCCTTGTAACGTAATTGTACAACAAGTGGAAGGTGGAGTAGAAGTTTCAGCCGTTGATCCTATTGCTTCGATGCAAGGAGTGGGGAACCAGGAATTAGAAGGGATTGCTTCTGAAGTTCAAGCAAAATTAAAGGCTGTTATCGACTCACTTTAATTAACAAACGCTAAAGTGGGGAAAAAGCTATGCAATTATTGCATAGCTTTTTTTGTTTTAGCCTCTTGTTTTATTTGAAAATTTACATTTATTGACTAATATTCAATATCGTTTCATTCATCAATAAATAAAACATGGGAAAAGGAGATATTAAAACTAAAAGGGGTAAAATTTTTAACGGAACTTTTGGGGTAAGCAGACCGCATAAAGTGAAGGCTGTACCTGTTGAAGCAACAAAGAAAAAGAAAACTACTGCAAAGAAAAAAGCATCTAAATAAATGCTATGAAAAGGTTTGACCTTTGTGTAATAGGAGCAGGGCCATCGGGTTATGCTGCTGCTATGCGTGCCGTAGATTACGGCAAAAATGTACTTATAATAGAGCGCGATGTTATTGGTGGTGCCGGAGTTACTAACGGAGCCCTTTCTTCTAAAACTTGGTGGGAGTTGTCGCGTAATGTTGATTTAGTGCACAAGAATAAAAAGCGGTATAATTTAAATTCACCGGATGTTAATTTCAATGCCTTAAAAGAGGAAGTAGAGCAAGCGGTTCAGGAAAGAAAAGATTTGCTTTTCCATCACTTAGATGAGCTTGATAAATTAGATAATGGCTTTTGTGTTACCTATGTTAAAGGACATGCCAAACTTACGTCTTCAACCACCATTGCTGTTGCTAAAAAGGATGGCTCTATAGAAAATTTTGAAGCCGATTACATTATTTTGGCAACAGGTAGCAGGCCTCGAAAGCTACCCAACATACCGATAGACGGTAACATTATTTTTACCAGCGATGGCATTAGTGATCTGGAAACCTTTCCTAAAAGTATTGTAATTGTAGGAGCCGGAGTAATTGGCTGTGAGTTCGCTACTATTTTTTCATCGTTGCATAAAACAAAAGTGCACCTTATAGACAAGGGCGATCATATTCTGCCTTTTGAAGATACAGATGTAGTAAATATTATTGAAAAGAATATGGAGGAGCACGGTGTGCTGATTCATCGTAATTCTCGTATGATACGCATGGATATTGTTGATGGTGAAGTAGAATATGAACTTGAATATACTTCTGGTAAAAAAGAAGTGTTTCGAGTAGAAAAAGCGTTATTATCAGTCGGACGTATTCCTAATTACGAAGATTTGGGCTTAGAGGAAATTGGTGTAAAGCTAGATGCACGTGGCATTATTGATGATGATACCCAAACAAGTATCGAAAATATTTATGCCGTAGGAGATATTACCGCGGATATCGCTTTGGTTAATGTTGGTGAGTTAGAAGGGCGGTATGCGGTAGATAGAATTTATGGAACTCCTTCAAGGAAGTTGATCTATGAAAACATTTCAACCATTATGTTTTTAAATCCTGAAATAGCCGGGGTGGGTCTAAATCAAAAACAGGCCGAAGCCAAAGGCATTGATTATAAAATGGCTATTGTTGATTATGGGTGTATCCCAAGGGCTGTATCTAAACGAAATACCCAGGGTTTTGTAAAGATGTTAGTTACCAATGATGATGAAATGAAAGTGCTTGGTATGCGTGTGGTTGGCAACCATGCTTCCAGTGCTATTCAAGCAGTTGCCTTATTAATCTCCGTAAATGCAGGTATCGAAGAGTTAGCAGAATGCGTTCATCCGCATCCTTCTATTGTAGAAGGTATCCAGGAGTGTGCTCGATTGCTTCTGGGCAAATCAACATTTAAACCTCAAGCCCTTAATGATAAATTGGTGTTTAAGGTTTCTGAAAAAGGTATTTGCAGAAATGTGTACGAACATACGGTTGTTGTATGACCACCATTTTTTCATCTCGTAAAAGTGTTTTTTTAGGACTATTTATTTGGGGGATGTTACTAGGCTCTTTAGTAGCAACCTTATATGCTCTCCCTAATGAGTTTGACCTAATAATTACACTTGTATTGGCTGTAGTTTGGATACCTACATTACTAGTAATAGGTGCTGTTTGGTTTAATACACGCTATATAATAGAAGATAAAACACTTATTGTTAAAATTGGGCCTTATACTGAGCGAGAAATTGAAGCCGAAGAAATTTTTAGTATTAAAAGAAGCAAAAATATTATTGCGTCTCCGGCTAATTCTTTAAAGCGAATTAAAATTACCTATGATGGAGGCATGGTACTTCTTTCGCCCAAGCGAGAAAGTGAATTTATCTCCTTACTACAAGAGCTTAATCCTTCCATTAAAGTAGATGTGTAAGTCTTTTAGGGTTTTTTATATAGCCACTGTTTTCATCGTTATAAGTTTATTGGGCTGCTCTTCTCCCGAAGAAGAAGAGTATTATGCTTCAATACAAAATTGGCATAAACTAAGAATAGATTCGTTAAAAGGAGAAACCGGATTTCTTAATTTGGCTGGCTTATATTGGTTGCAAGAGGGTGAAAACACGTTTGGAACTGATACTGCCAACCATATAGAGTTCCCCTCCATTGGCACTCCCCTTATGGGTTCTTTTCTGCTTCAAGATTCATTGGTTTACTTAGTTCCTTCGGCTCCAATTAAAATTAAGGGTAAAGTTGTAAACGACACTACCCTCATATTCAGCCATAAGGAAGCTCCTGTAATGACATTTAATTCGCTTCGTTGGTTTGTAATTAAAAGGGGAGAACATATTGGCATACGATTGAGAGATTTTGATCATCCATTATTGCAATCATTTGATTCCATTGATTATTATGAGACTGACCCTGCCTGGAGAGTGGAAGCACAATGGCTCGTGTATAAAGACACTAAGTTGATTCCTTTTTCTAATATAGTGGGGATGACCATTGAATACCCGGTTTTTGGATCTTTTAATTTCACAATTGATGGAAAAGAGTATAAACTGGAGCCTCTAGGGAAACTTTCTTCTGATGGTTATTTTGTTATGTTTTATGATAAAACAAGTGGCCATTCTACCTATGGAAGTGGCAGATATATCTACATACCTGAACCCGATAGTTTGGGTCATTCGTATATAGATTTTAATAAAGCATTTAATCCTCCTTGTGCTTTTACAGCCTTTGCTACCTGTCTTTTTCCGCATAAAGAAAATCGACTGCCAATTTTTATCGAAGCAGGCGAAAAATTTTCAGGACATTAATATATTTGAGTGCTAATTGAATCTTGAATTTTAAAACAGTAAAAACAATGAAACAAGTAATCATTCTTTTTGGAGTATTATTTTTAGCTTCTTGTGCTAACGAAACAACAGACCAACCCGCAGTAGTGGCTGCAGATATACCTGCTGGAGCGGTTCAAGAACCTTTTGAAGACAACCCCAATATGGTAAAGGTTACAGTGAGTGATGCTGCTGGTAATATGACCGCCTATGGAGTTTATAATAATGGTGTACGAGAAGGTTCCTGGACTGAGCTACACCCCAATGGCCATGTAAAAAATGTTACAGGCTATGTAAATGGGCTTAAAGAAGGCCAGTCGGTTGAAATAGATAATCGAGGGCAGTTATTGGAGCGTTTTACCTACCATAATAATAAGCTGGAAGGGCCTTATACAAAATACAATAGGTCGAGAATTAAAGAAGTTAAAAATTACAAAAATGGCCTGTTAGAAGGCAAGGTTGAGATTTTCTATGACAACGCCAAGGTAATGGAAGAAAGCTATTATAAAAATGGCAAAAGAGATGGCATTGCTAATTGGTACGACCAAGAAGGCAACCTTACTATTACCTATACTTATGTAGAAGGAGAATGGATTAAGGACGAAGAAGAATAAGTATAAAATCTACTTTTATGCTTAGCACTTAGCCATGGCAGTATCTTCACTGCCCATATTAGAATAAAGGTTTGTGGAGACACAAACCTTGGAATGGGAATCACGCTTATTAGTGTCTGTCCATAAAGTCCGCTATCTTCGTTATGCTCATTAAAAAAATGCTCGATTACCCTGGTAAACTCCGCTTTTTTGAATTTCACAAGCCTTGATAGCAAACTTTCTGAATCAGACACTGAGTTTATAGACGAACACTAATTAGTTACTATTAGTAATATATTCCTTATCCCGAACTTAGGTTTTTAGGGCTCAAAAGAATATCTATGGGGGGCTAGTATATTTGAGTTATGGAAAAGGATGTATTAAAAGAGCTTGTTAAGTTTCAATTTCCAATAGGCGTGTTGGATTATTTTGAATTGGTATCCGTGAAACA
>JAMOMJ010000375.1 GCA_027067135.1 Cyclobacteriaceae bacterium | reverse complement strand
CCAAATCCATCATTAGATAGTCTGCTAAAATGGGTATTAGAGCTTCGTGAGCAAGTGGCAATTCCGCGCACGCTGGCAGAAATTGGCGTTACAGATTCGCATATAGAAACACTCTCAAAAATGGCAGCCGTTGATCCAACCGTGGGAGGCAATCCGACCCCACTTGATGTTGATGATATGGCAAAACTCTACGATAATGCAATTTCAGGAAATATTTAACATTAATAGGGATGCCCTTAAATGAGAATAGGCCTACTACAATGCGATCACGTTGCCGATGATTTGGTTGATTTACACGGCGATTATCAAGATATGTTTAGCGATCTTTTGCATACACAAGATCAAAATATCGAAGTGGCTATTTATGACCTAACCGCTGACCACTTTCCGATTGATCTCCATGCCTGTGATGGTTACATAATTACAGGCAGTCAATTTAGTGCCTATGATGATATTCCTTGGATACATAAAGCCAAGGTTCTCATTACTGATTTGTATCAAGCAGGAATTCCTACTATCGGCATCTGTTTTGGGCATCAGCTTATTGCAGAATCTTTAGGTGGAAAGGTTGAGAAAGCCACCGATAAAGGTTGGGGCGTTGGTGTTCAAAATTGGGAAGTTAAAAGCTCCAATGAATGGATGGGAGAAAAAGCCCCTGCTAGTTTTTCATTACGTGCAAGCCACCAAGATCAAGTTGTTAAAATGCCTGTAAATTCAAAGCTCTATGCTAGTAGTGATTTTTGCCCTATTGCTGGCTTTCAAATAAATAAACACTTTTTATCCATGCAAGGCCACCCTGAATTTTCACGCGACTATTCCAATGCTTTAATCGAAAAACGGATAGATAGAATCGGTAAAAATACTTCCACTATTGCTCAAAAATCTTTAAAAAACAAAGTTGATAATAATAAAGTTGGAGCTTGGATAATTAAATTTATTAAACAAGCTAAGTACTCATAATTTAATCAACAGTATAATTATGAGTGTTTTTAGCCCCCTAATAACATCTGAGGCTAAAAACAGTGTTATTGTTATAGCAATGCTCCTTTTAATTTAGCTATGTCAATAGCATCAAGATATTCTTTTAGGACTGCGTCATCCTTTAAATTACTCCCTACCACCTTAATCATTATTTGTCCCGCAACTACAATCATTATCTCTGACTTATTCCCATTCACTTTTTTCATACCTTTTGATCTTTTATAACGAAATGGCGTTGTGTTTTTCTCTCCGGCCATCATTGCTGGATTGTTCAGCATCATCCTCATCATGGATAATAACGGTGAGTTAGCCAAAATTTCTATTTCTACTTTTTCCTTTTCTCCTCTAATGTATTTCCCCTTCATGGAGGCTCCTCCACCCATCATGGCCATCGCCACTTGGTTATCTTTATTATCAGTCTCAACTTTTTCCCAACCTTCTAAGGCACTAGGTAACAGTTTAAGATTTTGATCATTTTTTAGCTTTTCTAACAGGGCTACTACAAACTTCAATTCATCTACTGCTGTACGATAATCCTTTTCTTCATAGGCTGTTAAGCCCATTTTAATTTGATCACTAATCTCATCTGCCCAGGCAGGTGTAGACATAAAAAAAGGTATTACTAATAATAATGCTTTAATTCTATTTTTCATCGATTTATCCTTCCCTATACATTTTCATTATCAATTTACTTACTTAATGCTGCTAGCATTCCATTCGCTATTATTTTTGCGATATTTTCTGATTTATCCTTTTCTTTTGATTCAGAGCTATACGTTGTAATTTGTACAATACTCTTTTTATTTAGTGCCGTTAAAACACTTGACTGACTTGAATAATAAGCCTTTTCACCCACATCATTAATAAGCTCACTTCCTGTTATATATGCTACTTTTTGGTCCAATGTTTTCTCATCAATATAAGGATCGTTGACAACTAAAAGATTCAATTTCAAATTATAGTCCAACTTATCAAGCTTAAACGAATATCCACAATTTTGATCAATTAGGGATTTTGGTACTGTAGGAGCTTTCTTAACTATTGATGATGATCCAGAGATAGCCTTCTTTATATAATCTTGAGTTAATAGACTACAGGCTGTTATTTTCTTATTAGGATTAGCCGCCACCTCTTTCTTGCTACTCATCAAATCTTTTTCACCACCACACGCTCCTAATAATAATGATAACCCTATTGTTGTTAGTATCTTTTTCATATGAACTCCTTGAATATTTATTTTTTAATTTGCTCTAAGAACAAGCAAGTAAACTCTACTTTGATTATATTTTTTCAAGCTTAAACCCAAATTGTACTCTGTTATTTTTAAGACTTAAAAAATATTCCTTTCCAAGTTTCATATCTTTAAGGTATAGACTACGTTGCTTCCAACCCATTTTATTAAAAGTAAATAAGCTTTTTTCTGATAAATTAGCCTGAATATTTACTATTAAATTCGCATTAGCTAATTCTCCTTTTATATTGAATTCGCGAATTCTATCTACCTCAACTTCCCCTAATTTAGAAGCTACAGGGTAGCTACTTCTACATCCCAAACACGTGGTTTCTTTTTTCCTAAAGAAGTTAAAACAACAGCCCCAGATTTACTTTTTCCTTTCATTCTAATGCCAATTGAACCGTAAACCTCCTTACTAAACGTATATAGCTTCGTTACAGTCACCCTATATTTTCCGCTATAGTCCTTTTTAGTAACTGGTTGCTGCTTGGGTATTGGTTTTCTTACATTTGTTATCTTTGTTTTTGGAAAAATTTTCAAACGGGGTTTATAGCTCTTTAAAAGAGTGCCATTCCACGTCATTGTTAGATTGTTCTTATTAGGTCCAAACTTCCCCGTGAATTTATTACCTACCATTTCCCATTCAAAAAAGTTTTTTCTCCCATTCGGATCATTTACATCTAATGCTGCACCTATAATTGTATTATTAAAAATTCTTGCATTGATAAATAATTTATCATCTACGTTACCAAGTATTTTATTATTGCTATATCGGCGAAGTTTTACAGAACCAATAGTAGTAAACCAACTGCCATCCACGTTAACGACTGCAGGAGCTTTTTTAACTTTTCTTTTAAGTGACATACGAAGGTTCTTCTTACCCTCTATACACTCACAGTATTTCCCAATAAGAAGGTTACCTTGCGTATTGTTTTTTATCTTAACGTCAAAACCATATAGTTTAGGGCGTACAGCTGAATTATTAATATTCAAAAAGCCTGTTATTTTATTATTAGCACTGTCCCATGTACCGCTAAATCGGCCGCCATTCTTCAATCTACCCGTAACGGATGTGCCTTTTTGTTTCAAAATAATTATCTGCTTACTTTGATCACGTTGTAAATCTAGTACCCAAGTACCGTTAATATTAGTTTTTGCTGACAACGATACGGCATAAAATATTGCAGCCAAAATTATAATAATTTTCATGGTTTTAAATCTCTCTATTTTTTTTGTATAAATATATTTCTATTCGTAAGTTGCCACTCGCCATGACTCTATATTTTCGATAAGAGTAGCCATGTCACCGAGTACTGAACTTGGAATATTCTTGGGGCTACATATTTTTTCTTCACTGGATAATCTCCCCTCTTTACCGAATTCTAAACAGTCGAACACTTCACTATTTGCTTGTCTTTGGTTCAATACAAACCATACCCCTGTCTTTGTATGAATAAACATGACCGTTGGTAGTTTGGAAACTTCACCTGATGCTGTTGCATAAAAATAAGGTGATTGTATTGCCCAGTTTTTTAACAAAGGTATAGTTTTTAGTTGGGTGCTTTTATCATCGTATGTACATGATTTTTGTTTACAGGTGAATACCAAACCTAGCTCATCTAAATTACTTGTGTCGTATAAAAAAGTACCGTTTTGTGTAGTTATTGATGTACCACTTTCTTTAACCATTCTCTCAATATATACAGGAATATTTTTACCATTCTCTTGTTTTAAGTACCCTGTCCATAAAGTACGCTTAAAGCTAGGTATAGCACCTTGCCAAATATTTTCAAAAAATGCATTACTCTCTTGGTTAAGCTGTACCTGATAATTAGCTTTGAGTGTTTTAAAATGAAGAGATAGCTGTTTTCCTTTTTGCATAAAAACTATTTCATCTTCGTGCATCAGCCTCCCTAAAAGATTTTCTGATTCTTCGTATACACTAAAATAAGCTCCTGAAGGCTTATCACCTTTTTTATTCTCAACGGTTATTCGTAGTAATTTATTTTTTTCTGAGTACAAGGTCCATCGTCCTTGATAGTCCTCATAGGCAATACTGCCCATTTGAAATTTATTGCCTTCTTCTATTAAATCAGATGAAACTTCCGCACGACTACCATCCTTTGTTGCTTGGCTTTCGTATTTTTTTGTCACCGTTGTATTCTCAAATAACACCACAGCAACCTCTTTTCCATTTAGATATAATGGTCCACCCCAAGCTTCTATTCGCTCATCAAAGTTAGTTGGGTGATATCTTAATTGAGCAGTATATTCACCTTTATCTGTTTTAAATGAGACAATAATATTTGACTGATATTCATTACCAACCCTAGGCTGTATATATATTTTTTCTGCTTCTTGTTTTTGACCCAATAATTCTGATTTTGCTAAGGTAATCTCACCAGTAGCTATAGTTTCTTTGGAAAGTTGGAATATTTTCGTCATTAATAGTAACTCAGGTTTATCACCACTAATATCCAAACTAGTCAGTACCCAATCTCCCGTAAAGGTTTTTGCTGGAGCAAAAGGTAGGAGTGTTTTATTAGTTTGTATCCCTGTTTTAAGTATTACCTTTTTCTGCTGTGTTTCCAGATTTTCAACTGAAGTTTTTTCTTCTTTATTTGTTTCACCTACTAACAAAGTCGCCAAGGATTTTGTAACATACTTCCCGGTAGTATTTCTATATCGCAAAGAAACATTGTAAATACCTTCCTTGCTTGGTGCAGTTAAGTAAATACCCTCTTTTTCAATCGTGTTTTGAACCCATTGATTACTTATTTTTTGCCCCTTTTGTGTAATAAGAATAGTATTATTTCGATACCATTGACCATAAAGACCATAGGGAAATTTTTCATTAGGCTTAACACGTTCAGGAACCTTTATACGAGGAACTACTTTTTCTTCATATTCAATATCAAAACTAGCAACCTGCTCTTTAAAACTTTTCCCTATCACAATTTTATATTTCCCTGCTTCTTTGGGAGACTTAAAGTTAATCTCCCTAATCCCCTTACCTAAGCCAATAAGAAACTCGTGATCAATACGTTGCTTTCCATCAACTGCATTAGCAGGAAATAGCATCGCGGTTAAAGTTAGGTTTTTTTGCATCGGTTTACCAATATCCAACAAGTAGCTTTGCTCTTGTCCTAATCGGTATGGGCCATAGTTTTTCAATGAAAATACAGCTTTATTCACTTGGTAAGGTATTTGGTATGAATCTTTTCTTTTTACACGAACCTTAAGTTCACCTGAGCCTTGTGGTCCTTCTGCCATTAATAACCATGTCCCTTTAGGTAACTCTACTTTTACCCCTTGAATAATCTCTACTGTATCTTCACTTTCACCTAAATCAATGAGCTTATTGGTCATAAGGTTTTTAGCAGAATAACGAATGGTTCTTGGGCGAACACTACCTTTCTCATAAATAAGTCTTAATGTTAAAGTTACTATTGAGGGTTCTACTAGCTTCTCTTCTACCGTTATAAGTGCATCACTTAGTTCCTTACCCGTTTGGGGCCGTAATAAGTGTCCTCCTGTTTTTTCTGGAATGCACGATAGACTGCTAATTTCTTTCTCTGTTAGACCAAAGCCAACTACATGAGCCCGAATATTAATGCCTTTATCTGCAATTTTTTGTGCTAATGCGCAAGGGTCTTTACCACAGGTTTCCAGTCCATCCGTAATAAGGATAATATCTGCTTCTTCTGCTGTTTTTGGAATTTGCCTAACAGCAAGCTCAAGAGCATCGGTTAGGGGTGTCTTTCCTTTTGGTATAATTTTACTTAGTTTATTTGCTAACTGTCTATGGTTTTGTTGTTTAACAGCTGTAAGTACTTCAATATCTGAACAATCCCCTTTTCGGTTATGTCCATAAGCTACAATACCTAATGGGATATTTTGATTTCGATTATGTAAATAATCACTAATAACTTCTTTCGCAACTTCTATTTTTCTACGTCCGTCTCTAAGCTTCCCCCACATAGAACCAGATGCATCGAATACCAATACTGATGCTTGATTTTCTCTTGCGCTAATATATGGACTATATAAAACTATAATTAAACTACAAAAATAAAATATATTTTTCATCTTTTCTCACTATTAGATTTATTCGTGACATAGGAGTACAAATATTTAGCTAATAAAAATATATACTCACTACGTTGATTAGAATCATATTTTTACCCCTAAAAAACAATTATGTATTTCCATAGTTTCTTCTTGTGCTCTACACTCCTTAATACCCCTTTGAAATAAGAATATTATAATGCTTAGTCCCTACCAGTCCATTTTAGAAAAACTAAGTTCTGCAAAAACACTTGATAATATTTGGAAGGTCGCTGTAGATTTTTTTAATAGTGAAGGCATTACTCACATTATCTATGTTTATTGTCGTGACTATAAAAATTCTGCTAAAGATACTATTTTGCTAACAACCATGCCCGACTGGTGGAGTAAGATATATGTAGAAAAAGAGTACGCTAACTTTGATCCTTTTTTTACATTTTGCTGCACAACCTATGACACCATTAAAACAGGTGTAGAATATTATAATGATTATGATTTCATGAATGAAAAAGAGCGAAGCCTAATCGAAGAAGCATCGCAAACTGGGTTTATCTCCGGAGCCAGTTTCACTATGAGAAAAATGGGTGTTGATGCT
>JAMOMJ010000374.1 GCA_027067135.1 Cyclobacteriaceae bacterium | reverse complement strand
GCTCTAGTTGCTGTCCATTTATCAGCTCCTGTTTTAATGTCTTTTCCCACAAACTCTTCTTTAGCGTCTGATGTGGCTTCCCATTCCACACTCATTCCCAATAAGTTAACAAAAAAGTCGTTGGTGAGCTTGTCTTTATTAGTGGTAAATATCCCGTTTTTGCTTCCATCAAAATTGGCGTTTAATGCGCGCATCCCTCCAACTAGCACGGTCATTTCTGGTGCAGTAAGTGTTAGTAATTGGGCCTTATCAACCAATAGTTCCTCTGTAGAAATGGTATATTTTGTTTTTAAGTAATTGCGGAACCCATCTGCCATTGGCTCCAACAGATTAAATGAATTAATGTCTGTTTGTTCTTGAATAGCATCTGTACGACCCGAGGTGAATGGTACTTTATAATCATACCCAGCATTGCTTACTGCTTTTTCTACTCCCACAGTACCTGATAGAACAATTAAATCTGCCATTGATACTTTTTTTGCGGTTGATTTAGCATTAAACTCATTTTGAATCTGTTCCAAAACAGCCAATACTTTTTTCAATTGTGTAGGGTTATTTACTTCCCAGTTCACCTGTGGTTCTAAGCGTATTCTTGCTCCGTTTGCACCACCTCTCCTATCAGAATTACGATACGTGGAAGCGGAAGCCCAAGCGGTAGAGACCATTTCGCTAATGGTTAAGCTAGAGTTTAAAATTTGCTTCTTTAAAGCATCAACATCATTCTTGGTAATTGCGTCATAGTTTGCAACAGGAATTGGATCTTGCCAAATTAAATCTTCAGTTGGTGCTTCTGCTCCTAAATAGGTCGATTTTGGTCCCATATCTCTATGTGTTAATTTAAACCAAGCTCTTGCAAAAGCTTCATCAAATGTATCCGGATTCTTATAAAATTTCCTTGCTATTTTTTCATACACAGGGTCGAACCTTAATGCCAAATCCGTAGTAAACATTCCTGGTTTAACCATTTTATCCGAATCAAATGCATCTGGAACCATCATTTTAGGATTTTCAGGCTCCCATTGATGCGCACCTGCAGGGCTCTTTGTTAGTACCCATTCGTTTTCAAATAGATTAAAAAAGAACAAGTGACTCCATTTTGAAGGAGTAGATGTCCATACTACTTCTAAACCCGAGGTAATTGCATCTGTCCCTTTACCCGATTTATAATCACTTTTCCAGCCCAAACCTTGTGCTTCAATATCTGATGCTTCCGGGTCTTTGCCTACGTGAGACGCACTAGCTGCTCCGTGTGCTTTGCCAAGTGTATGACCACCTGCAATTAAGGCAACTGTTTCTTCATCATTCATTCCCATTCTTCCAAATGTTTCACGAATATCATGTGCAGCCAAGAGTGGATCTGGATTACCATTTGGCCCTTCTGGGTTTACGTAGATTAGTCCCATTTGAACTGCTGCCAATGGATTTTCAAGCTTTCTATCTCCTTTATACCGCTTACTGTCGTCTAACCACTTTTCTTCTGCACCCCAGTAAACATCTTCATTCGGTTGCCAAACATCTGTTCTACCTCCTGCAAAACCAAAGGTTTTAAAACCCGTAGATTCCAGTGCAACATTACCTGTAAGAATCATTAAATCTGCCCACGAAATTTTATTACCGTATTTTTTCTTTATGGGCCAAAGGAGTCTTCTTGCTTTATCTAAATTGGCATTATCAGGCCAACTGTTTTGCGGTGCAAACCTCTGTTGAGCAGACCTAGAGCCTCCTCGTCCATCGCCTGAACGATATGTACCTGCATTATGCCAAGCCATTCTAATAAATAAACCTGCATAACTTCCGTAATCTGCTGGCCACCAATCTTGCGAGTCTGACATAAGCGCACGCAGATCTTTCTTTAACGCTTTATAATCTAAACTTTTAAACTCCGTTACATAATCAAAATCCTTATTCATAGGGTTTGTTAATGCAGAGTGCTTGCGCAGTAAATCTAAATTTAATCTATTAGGCCACCAGTCGCTATTAGTGGCATCTCGCTTATTTAGGTTACTTTTTTTAGAAATGGTTGCCCCTGAAACCCCATCTGCTGATTTGTTACCACTTTCATTATTGCAAGCTGCAAGAAGTGATAACAACAAGATAAATACTGATAATCTTTTCATTTTAATTGCTTTTAAGTAGTGAATATGCTGCAAACTTATGAGCGATTAGAATATTAATCAAATTAATATTTTCTATGTTTGTATAGATTAAAGCTATATCCATGACAATACAACAACTAGAATATGTAATTGCCTTAAATACCTATAGGCATTTTGTAACGGCTGCCAAAAAGTGTTTTGTAACTCAGCCAACCATTACTATACAGGTAAAAAAATTAGAAAGTGAAATAGGGTTTTCTATTTTTAATAAAAGTAAATCTCCTTTTGAACCTACCGACTTAGGAGTCATGTTTATAAAAAAAGCTGAAATAATTTTACGAGAAGTAAGCGACTTAAAAAATATGGTGAGCAAAGAGTTAGATAATATGGATGGTGTTTTTAAAATTGGCGTAATCCCAACAATCTCTCCATATCTAATTCCATTAATTTCAGGTTCTTTTTCTGAGAAATACCCAAATACGGTGCTAAAAATTGATGAAATGCAAACTGCTGATATTATAACCGCCTTACAAAAGAAAGAATTAGACATAGGAATATTAGTTACGCCATTGAATGAGCCTTTTATTAGAGAGGTAAAACTGTATAACGAGCCGTTCGTATTTTATGGACAAAAAAAGGATTATCAAGATAATAGGAAAACGATCTCAGCAAAGGAAGTTGAATACTTAGATAATGTATGGCTATTAAAAAGTGGACATTGTTTTAGAAACCAAGTTTTAAATATCTGTAATAACACAGATAATAATAAAAATATTAAATTTCAAAGTGGTTCAATTGAGGCTCTAAAAAAAATGGTTGATAATTATGGAGGGTTCACATTGGTACCAGAAATGGCAATTAACAAAAATGATGCAGGTTGCAATATCGAATTTACCGAACCCAAACCCATAAGAGAAGTAAGCATTGTTATACATCACTCCTTTTCTAAGGATGCGTTGGTAGATGCCTTAAGACTAGAAATTTTAGAGAAAACCCCCAAAGAATTTGTAAAAAATAAAAGATTCGTAAAAATTAATTGGAGGTAGATTCTAAGTATTGAACGATACTTTTCTACACAATAATAGCTACCCTTAATCTACTAAATTGCCGTTTATATACACTTCTAAGCATTTTATCGTGTTCAATTTATTAGTCTGAATGTTTAACGGGTTTTTATCCAAAATAATAAAATCTGCATACTTCCCTTTTTCTAACGAGCCTATTTTGTCTTCCATATTAATTTGCCAAGCAGCATTTATTGTCATCGATTTTATGGCTTCAGGTACGGTTATTCGTTGGTTAACCCCTAACGTATCTCCCGAAAGTGTTTTGCGCTCAACAGCAGTTTGTATTAAACTAAACGGATTACTTTCAAACATTGGTTGATCTGCATGTAAAGAAAACTTAATTTCACTCTCGTTTACGGAACCAATGGGTAATATTTCTTCTGCCCGTTTTTCACCAATGATGCTTGCTTTTAACGCATCTCCATAATAGTATAAATGGTTCACATGGAAACTAGGTGTAAGGTTTAATCTTTTAATTCTACCCACATTCTCTTTTTGTAAAAGAAGGCAATGTTCCAACCTATGCCTCGATGCTGAATAGTCAAGTTCATTTTCAAGTTCTTCAAAAACATCTATTACCTCATTAGTAGCTGCATCTCCTTGGGCATGGATTGCTATTTGCCAGCCATTTTTATGGTATTTTCTAATAAACGCTTTCAGCGTATCTTTTTTAATTAAAGCACCCCCTTTATGGTTTCTTGGAATGTGTAAAACATCGTTGGTAAGTTCTGAATTTTGATAATCTTCGTTTAAATACGTGGTACCAATGTATGGAGAACCATCATACCAATGTTTAATGCCAATAATATCATAAAAATCATTTCTCTCCTTTTTCGTTTCAGGCATTAAATGTGGCATATCATAACGCATGTATAAAAAATGCCTTGGGTTTTGTTTTCGCTTAGGTAGAAACCCCATTTTATCTAATAAGCTCCCCAACAGTGTTGGTTCATTAGCAGACAGATGTTCAAATAGCATGAGAGGCTTTTTATCTTGAATCAAAATTCCTGCCGATACAATAGTTGTATTTCCATTTTTTGCATAGTTATACATTACTTTAGACGAGGCATTACTTAATTTTTCTGGCGTTAAAACCTCAGACTTTAAGATATCAAAAAATGGTTTTACTGCTAACTGCTCTACTATTAAACCATTGAGTTTTCCATTTTTATCTTTGCCATAATAACTAAAGTCAGATGGGTTTGGGGTTTCATTATTGATTCCCACAATCTCAAAAGCTTTAGAATTTGCCCAGTAATTATGTAAACTTTGGCTGAAGAAAATTGTTGGATTATCTAGAGAGATGCGATCTAAATATTCAATGGAAGGAGGAACTAAATCATTTATTAAAACCGGGTCAATTCCTTTACAGATTACCCACTCCCCTTTAGCTGTATTTTTAACTATACTTTCAAATTCATCCCAAACTTGTTTGTTCGAGTTAAATCTAAATCCTGATAAATCATGCATTTCAGATAAGAACATGCTTATGGCAAAATGAGTGTGCGCATCAATAAATCCTGGTAGCACAGTAGCACCTTTTAAGTCAACTACTTGTATATCATTTGGGGTGTTTTCCTCTAGCTCCTTATTGGTTCCTATTTCTATTATTTTACCATCTACAACATACATAGCTTCTACCTGTGGTTGATTTGGATTCAGCGTTATTATATTGCCATTTTTATATAATGTTTGCGGGGCTTTCTCAAAATCTTGCTTAAGATATACGTATGAAATAACTACCAGACTTATCAATAAAAGGCTTATTTTAAATATTTTACTCATAATTATGTGTTAACCATTAATAGTTTTAGTAACTGTAAATAAATAAGTGCTTTGAATTTGATTCAGAAATTTTGTTTTTAATTGAGGCAAAAAATTTAAGCATAGCCATAGCTATGGTTCTATTTTTTAACGAAAAGTAAAGACAAAATAGCAAGTCAAAACAGAATAGTTATTTATTTACAGTCACTTAGCTCTAGCAATCAGAAGTTTCAAACCCGATCAACTCACTTTAGTTCAAACTAATGCCGCTTATTTGCCTAAATTTACTAAAAACCAAGTTTAATTTATTCAATCATCATTTTTTTACTTACTCTTACTTTATTATCTGTTAATATAGTAAATATATATAATCCTGATATTAGACCTTCTCTTTCCATAATAAGAACATCCTTTTTCAATTTGTTAGTTCTTACATTCCTCACTAATCTCCCATAAACATCAACAAGTTGTAAAGTATAATTTTGATATGTATCACCATCTATGGCAATATGTAGCTTATCAAAAACAGGGTTTGGGTATATTTCAACAAAATCGCCAAAGTTATCATTTATTTTTACATTTAGTAGGGTGCTATACTCGTATGCACCTATATCATAACTGCCTCCATAAGGTCTGTTGGTATTGTCAAAATCTATTGTGGGTGCATCAATTGAACTTCCAGCATCAATAGCAGGTGAATTATCTAATAAATGGAAGTCATTAGCATTGGAATCCCTAAATAAAGGGTTACCAATAATGCTATCACTCCCATAGAGTGTTCCTTCAGCTGTATTATTACCGAAGAATAAATTATGGTCAATAATTGCTTGGTTGCCAATTTGCTGAACTGCAATTTGTGCGCTATTCTCACTGCAAATATTATTTCTAATAAGGATGTCTTTAGCATCAGGGTTGTCGATTACAACCCCATACCCCCAACCATTATTATAGCCTCCGTTCTTATAACAGGTGTTATTAATAATCTTAATATGTTCTATAGGTTTCTGCCCAGTAAAACCAACATCGCTCCACGAGCCAAGCTCTATTCCACCATATTGGTTGAGATAAATAACGTTATTATAAATAGTAACATTTTCAATTAATCCTCCATTTTCTGAAGCTACGGCTAATCCTGTTTCTGAGCAGTGATGAATTGTATTTTGATAAATATTAATATTATACGTGTGCAAATCCCAGGCATCGGCATAGATTCCTAACCTATTATTAAGATGATGTACCTCATTTTTGTACACATTTATATCGTGCGAACCTGCCTTAACATCAATGCCCTCACCACCTTCCGTTCCAGGCCCGTTATGGTGTACATTATTATTGAAAATATCACAATTGTAAGAATTAGCAATTGTGATGCATTCTTGCTCTCCATCATTACAAGCTAACTCAACTTCGTTATTTTCGATGATTACATAGCTGCTATTCCATACCCCAATCCCAGAAGAGAATGTATTGTACGTATAATTTTTAGAAATGATTAGATGGTTTGCATTTTCTGCCCAGATACCAGCATAATCTGCATTAATAATTTTAAAGCCAATTATTTGAATATAATCTTTGTTTGATACATCAAACAATCCGTTCCAAGTACTTCCCCAAGAAATTCCATTCCCATTTATGGTAACTACATCGTTCTGATAACTTGAAAAGACTATGTAATTATCAGGTGTACCTGAATGTTGCACAATAACTCTTTCGTTGTACTCCCCTGCTTTAACAAAAACGGTATCACCTGCCATTAGTGTGTTTGCAGCTTTTTGAATACTTGCCCAAGGCTGTGATTCAGACCCTGTGCTAGCGTCATTTCCATTAGCTGCTACAAAGTAAATACTGGCTTTAATGCTATGTGCAGAAAGGAATAATAAAATAATGATTAGATAAATTGTAACTATTCAGGTTCCTAACAATACAATACCCAAAAATCGATAAAGTTATCCACGCCTGTGGAAAGGTTGTGGGTAATAAATGGCTGATTTCCTGTATTTTACAAAATAAATTTGGTGAAAT
>JAMOMJ010000373.1 GCA_027067135.1 Cyclobacteriaceae bacterium | reverse complement strand
GTAGTTAATGAAATTAAAAATAATGAGCCATTATTAATACCCCCATACTATGAAAAATTTGGGCTAAACAATAACTGCCCAATATTGGCTAACCCAATGGTACTTGAAGGCAGGCAGTATGGTGCATTGGTGCTGGTGGGCAAGGTTAACGCAGAAAAAAACTGGTCTGAAAATTTTGCTAAACCTATGATGCTTTTTTCTAATGTGTTTATTAACACCATGGAGCGTAAAAAAAATGCCCAAATAGAAAGCCAAAGAAAGGAGGCTCTGGAAAAAGCCATTAGAGAAAGAACTATTGCTATTGAACAGCAAAAAGATAAGCTCATAACTCAGGCTAAAGAACTTGCCCATGCCGAGGCTCTGGTGAGGCAGGTTAACAGTAAACTACGGGAATCGAACATTCAATTGGAACAAACAGTAGAAGAAAGAACTTCCTGCTTACAAAAAACCAATCAGGAATTAGACCGGTTTGTGTATAGTGTATCGCACGATATTAAAGCTCCATTGGCTTCTGTAAAAGGCCTTATAAATCTTATTCGAATATCTCCTGATGACGAGCTCAGGTATCACCTAAAACTAATGGATAAGAGCATTGACAAACTCAATGGCTTTGTAGAAGATATACTATTGTACTCACGAAATTCAAGAGTGGAATTAAAGCATGATACCATAGATTTTGCTCATGAGCTTGAAATAGCTGCCGAAGGGTTAAGGCATATGAAACATGCTGATGATATTAACCTTTTAACAACTTTCCATATTAAGGCAAGGGCAGTTACAGATCAGTATAGGCTTCAAAGTGTATTAAAAAACCTGATTTCTAATGCAATAAAATACCATAATCCGGAGGCTAAAACTTCCTGGATTAAAGTAGCAGTATCCACTAATGACAATCGCATACAAATAAAAGTATCCGATAATGGTATGGGTATAGGTGCCAATTGTGTAGATAAAGTATTTGATATGTTTTATCGCGCAAGTGAAAAATCATCCGGGTCAGGGCTGGGACTTTATATTGTTAAAGAAACGGTTGAAAAACTAGGTGGCTCAATAACCGTTTCTTCTAAAGAAAAAGCAGGTACTACCTTTAGTATGGTTGTTCCCAACCTTGCTTAAACTCAATTAGGTATTCCTTTTGTATTTGTAATTGGCAAATAAAAAACAAATACTCGGCATGCCGAGTATTTATTGTATTAATTCTTATCTTTATGTTGTGCTTTATAAGAGCAATCGAATGGTGAAAATTAGAAGGGAAGATATAAAAAAAGTCCTCCATTTCTGGAAGACTTTTAAAGTGGTGATAGGTGGGCTCGAACCACCGACTCACGGATTTTCAGTCCGATGCTCTACCAACTGAGCTATATCACCCTCTTTTGGAGGCACAAAGGTAACAGAAAAAAGAATGTTGCCAATAGTAAAGAACTAAAATTCTTTTGAAATAGAAAAAGCATGCAATATCTACAACAAATTTTATTCGTTTTGGTGCTGGCCGTGGCATCTTACCTCTTAGCAAGGCGGTATAAATTTATAAAAAAAGGCATTTCTTTAGGAAAGCCATTGGATAGAACCGACCGTAGTTCTGAAAGGTGGAGGTCTATGTTTTTGGTAGCCTTTGGGCAAAAAAAAATGTTTAAAAACCCGTTACCTGCTTTCTTGCATTTATTCGTTTATGCGGGTTTTTTAATTATCAATTTAGAAGTGCTGGAATTTATTATTGATGGGCTGGCAGGTACACATCGGATTTTTGCTCCATACCTGGGTGGTTTTTATACGGTTTTAATAAACTTTTTTGAGTTCTTGGCAGTGGCAGTACTCACAGCCTGTGTAGTTTTCTTAATTAGGAGAAATATTATTAAAGTGCCCAGATTTCATAAACCTGAAATGAAAAAATGGCCTACGCTTGATGCCAACCTTATTTTATTTACAGAAATTATTTTAATGATGGCCATTCTTAAAATGAATGCTGCCGACCAGGTACTTCAAGCCAAAGGGGCAGCCCATTATACGCATACGGGCACATTATTTTTTAGCTCATTCTTTATGCCTTTTTTCGAAAATTTTGAGATTGGCACATTAATTATTTTCGAACGTGCTTTTTGGTGGTTCCACATTGTTGGCATTCTAGGGTTTGCGGTATATGTAACATATTCCAAACATCTTCATATATTCTTAGCTTTCCCAAACACCTACTTTGCTAACTTAAACCCAATGGGCAAAATAGCTAATATGGATAGCGTTACTAACGAAGTTAAATTGATGCTGGGCATGCCTGTGGAAGGCGATGCTGCTACACCACCAGCTGAGGTAGGGCGTTTTGGTGCTAAAGATGTAAACGATTTAAGCTGGAAAAGCTTAATGGATTCCTTTACTTGTACCGAGTGTGGAAGGTGTACTGCGGAATGCCCGGCTAACCAAACAGGTAAAAAACTGTCGCCAAGAGCCATAATGATGGCTACAAGAGATCGAGTAGAAGATGTGCTTACCAATGACAAGGGACTTGAAAACGGTAAATCATTGCTCAACAGTTTTATTTCTAAAGAAGAAATAAATGCTTGTACTTCTTGTAATGCTTGCGTAGAAGCTTGTCCTGTACTTATCGACCCTCTTTCGATTATTTTGGAGTTGAGACGCTATGTTTCTATGGAAGAGAGCGGGTCTCCGGCAGCGTGGAATTCGATGTTCCAAAACATAGAAACCAATTTCGCCCCTTGGAAATTTGCTCCAACCGACCGCTTTAATTGGGCAGATGATTTAAAGAATTAAAGATTTAGAATTACGATTTACGATTTAGAATCAATAGCTATGAAAGAAGAACTAAAGAGAATGACTAAGAATTTTGCCATTGAGAACTTCAGACTTTGCCAAGCTTTACCAATTGAGTTTGTGGATTATAAAAGACAATTAATAAGGTGATCTAGTTCAGTTGGAGCTAATTACAGAGCTGCTTGTAGGGCTAAATCAACCAAGGATTTTATTAACAAGCTTAAAATTGTTGAAGAGGAGTTGGATGAGGCACTTTTTTTAATGAACTAATTACTGAATTATCAACAAATCTAAATCTCAAATGGAAAGAAGTATATAAAGAAGGCGATTAGCTATATTAGTGAAATCCATAACTACCCTAAAACAAAATAGTAGCACCATAACCCGTAAATATGTTTTTTAGTTTACAGTTCTAAAATTTAAACCAATATGTCAGATAGTAAGAATATAATTCCAACAATGGCCGAAATGAATGCCAAGGGCGAAAGTCCTGAAATTCTATTTTGGGTAGGTTGTGCAGGTTCGTTCGATGACCGATATAAAAGCGTAACAAAAGCCTTTGTTAAAATATTAAACAAAGTGGGTATTTCGTTTGCTGTACTTGGGCAGGAGGAGTCTTGCACGGGTGATCCGGCTAGAAGAGCAGGAAACGAGTTTCTTTTCCAGATGCAAGCTATGTCGAATATACAAGTGCTGGATGGCTATAATGTAAAGAAGATTGTAACAGCTTGCCCTCATTGCTTTAACACCCTAAAAAATGAGTACCCTGAGTTGGGTGGTAATTACGAAGTTATTCATCATTCTACTTTTTTACAGCAATTAATTGACGAAGGAAAAGTGAAGCCTGCCGATGGTAACCCATTTGAGGGTGAAAAAATCACCTACCACGACTCTTGCTATTTAGGCAGATCTAATAATGTGTACGAAGCGCCAAGAAGGGTGCTAGAAGCATTAGATGTAGAGTTGGTTGAAATGAAACGTTGTAAAACTAATGGGCTTTGCTGTGGAGCCGGTGGAGCACAAATGTTTAAAGATTCTGAACCCGGAGCTAAAGAAATAAATGTAGAACGAACCGAAGAAGCCATAGATACAGGTGCTAATATTATAGCCTCTGCCTGTCCATTTTGCCTCACTATGCTAGCAGATGGAGTTAAAGCAAAAGACAAAGAGTCGGAGGTTAAAGTATTTGATTTGGCTGAACTAATTGCCAAGGCAGAAGATTTGTAGCCAATATTATGCTTAGGAAAATGCCTGATTTTTACTCACTTGCCCCATAAGTGTAGGTTATTGGAACTATCAATTAACATTGAAGAACGAAAACCAATCTGGATTGCCTTGTCTGTGTTTTATCTGGACACGGAACTTCAAAAATCCGACTTTAAACATATTGCGCTAAAAATAATCGAAAGTCCGTACAGTTTTGAAGAAGTAATTCAGATTAATAAGTATGAAGTATTCCCAATCCTTTACTCAAATTTATTGAGCGTCTCAGGAGAATGGTCAGGATTTAATGAAGAGTGGTTGATTGAAAGCATTGCTAGCAGCCTTAATAGTAGAAGTACAATCAAAAAATTAGCAATAGAAAGTTTATATACAGCATTCAAATGGATGTGTAAAAGTTATTGGGAAGAACTTAAAAAAAACTATGGCCAATTAAATAATAGCCCTGATTTTTAAAATTATAGAGCCTGATAAGCAATAAAGATAAATTTAAAACTATATTACATCTTTTGATGTAATATATTTGAGATACGTAAACCTATTTAATTTACAGCCGTTTTTACTTAGTTATGTTTTTGCCCTTTAACCAATTACCAGAATCTGCCCGTGTTTGGGTTTACCAGTCAAATCGAGATTTGACATCAGCCGAACACGAAGCCATTGCCGAACAACTTACTTCATTTTGCGATGAGTGGAGTGCTCATGGTGCAGGGTTAAAGAGTTCTTTTCAAATATTGCATAATAGGTTTATTGTAATTGCCGTTGATGAAGACTATAATATGGCTACGGGTTGTTCAATAGACTCTTCGATAAATCAGATAAAACATATTGAAAACAAGTTCGGCCTTAATTTTATGGATCGTACCCAGGTTGCATTTTACATTGACGATAAACTCTACATAGAATCTCTATCAGCTATAAAATCTAAGGTGAATGAAGGTGTGATTTCGGCAGAAACAAAAACCTTTAATAATTTAGTGGAAACCGTAGGTGATTTTAAGGCAGGGTGGATGGTTTCAGCAAGTAATTCCTGGCTCAAAAGATATTTTTAAATGATGAGAATAATTTTAAGTGTTCTTTTTAGTGTGGCAGTATTTTTTGTGCAAGCGCAAGGCATAAAAAAAGCTGATAAAAAATATAAACGTGGTGAGTATGAGGTGGCTATTGCCAAGTACAAAGGCAAGCTTAAATCTCCAAAACATGCTGCTAAAGCTAACTTTAAAATTGCAGAAGCCTATCGACTCTCAAACAGATTGAAGCAAGGCATTCCTTATTACGAAGCAGCAATCAAGAATCGATATAAAAACCCTATTTCCTATTACTATTTAGCTTTTGGCTATAAAGAGGTTGGTGATTACGCAAAAGCTGAACAGCAGCTAAATGCCTTCATAAAAGTATCTAAAGACGATGACATAATCGATTTGGCTCAAATTGAGCTGGATAATTTGATTCAATTGAGTGATATTACAGATTCTAAGAATTTTTATAAAGTAAAAAATTTAAAAGTTATTAACACCATGCATGCAGAGTATAGTCCTGTGTATAAAAATGGTGAGCTATACTTTACAAGTAACCGCCAAAGTAATAAGGTATATAAAGCCACAGGAACTGGTTTTACAGATATTTATAAAGTAAAAACCAAAGGGGCTAGAGTAGATACAACTACACTTGCCAAGTTACCAGAAATAATTAATGATGTAAATGCGAATAATGGTTCTATTACTTTTTCGCCCGATGGTAAAACAATGGTGTTTGCCAAGGGAAATACTGGTAAGCGAAAAGGAGCAGCAGAGGTAAACTTATATATTTCGAGGTATAGAAATAATGCCTGGTCAGAGGCTCGTATTTTACCCATAAGCAAGCAAGATGCCTGGGATTCCTCTCCTGCTTTTAGCAGAGATGGAAGAACAATTTATTTCGCTTCTAACCGAAAAAACTCCAAAGCACAAGGCGGAATAGATTTATACTCTGCCCGAATGAGCAGTAGAGGAAGGTTTAGTAAAGTTAAAAACCTTGGCACACCAATTAATACCCCGGGAGATGAAATGTTTCCTTACATAGCTGATGATGGTAAGTTGTATTTTTCTTCTACAGGTCATCCAGGCTTTGGCGGGCTCGATTTATTTGTGGCTACCAGAAAAAGTGGTGAAGTGTATGTGCAAAATCTTGGGCAACCGATAAACACACCAAGTGATGATTTTGGAATGTTTTTATTTAAGGCTGATCGCGGGTTTTTTACATCCAACAGGCCAGAAGGGAAGGGTGATGATGATATTTATACCTTTGTAAACGAAGACCCTAACCTTAAAACAGTTAACTACTTTTTACATGGCCTTACCCTCACGCATGATGAGTTAGACTCAACGCTCATCTTGCCAAATGTAAGAGTATCATTGGTGGATTTTAATGATAATGTGCTGGATGAAGTGGTGACGGATGATGGCGGCAACTTCAACTTTAGAGTGTATGAAAATGAGAATTATGTTTTAATGGCCGAAAAAGAAGGACAGGAGAAGCAAAAATACTATGTAACAAGGCTCGATTACACTACCATTGGCAGGTCTATTCCACAAGAAGAATTGACTAAACTTGTGACCAATGTAACATTTGATACTTTAATGTATTTAGAGCCCATTATACTTGATAAATCCATCGTACTCGAAAATATTTATTATGATTTTGCCAAATGGGATATTCGGGCAGATGCAGCTCAAGAGCTGGATAAGCTAGTGGATATTTTATACGATAACCCCGAAATTAGTATTGAGCTAAGCTCACATACAGATAGTGTAGATACCGAATCGTATAACCAAAGGCTTTCGCAACGCAGGGCAGAAAGTGCTGTTGATTATATTGTAACGGCTGGTATTGATAGAAGTAGAATCACAGCCAAGGGCTATGGCGAGTCTCAACCCATTGCAAGAAACACCAACCCGGATGGTACAGATAATCCTGAGGGTCGTCAAAAAAACAGGCGAAC
>JAMOMJ010000372.1 GCA_027067135.1 Cyclobacteriaceae bacterium | reverse complement strand
CCTCATAGTATGCACTTAATTGGTATGGAGCTTAAGCGAAGGTTAGGTATAAAATGGATTGCTGATTTTCGAGACCCTTGGAGTGATTGGGATGTGTTGCCGCAATTAAACTTAACCAAAAAATCCTGGAAACGGCATAAGAAATTGGAATATCAAGTAATGCATAATGCAGATAAGGTGCTTACGGTTACCCACAACCTTGCAAAACAATTAGCGACTACGGGAAATATTGAAAAAGTGGAAGTAGTGACTAATGGATTTGATTCGGCTGATTTTAACTTCGATGAATCGGTTAAGCCCAATAAATTTAAAATTTCTCATGTAGGACTTTTAAATGAAGGAAGGAATCCGGCTTTGCTATGGGAGGTGCTGAATGATTTATGTGCTGAGGATGATGAGTTTTCCGAAGCATTAGAAATCGTTTTAGCAGGAACAATAGATCAGCCCGTGAGAGATAGTATTAATAACTTTGAAAAACTTAAAACAAAGGTGTCAATTCCAGAATATCTGGCTCATAAAAAAGTGCTGACTCTTTATCAAGAATCAGCTGTATTGCTGCTGTTGGTAAATAATACGTCCAACTCCTCTTGGATTTTACCAGGTAAACTTTTCGAATATTTTTCTGCAAAACGACCAATTTTGGCCATCGGCCAATTGGAGAGCGAAGCCAATGAGGTACTTGAAGAATGTGGCTACGACTCTTTTTTAACGTACGATGACAAAGATGGCTTAAAGAAGAGGATTAAAACTTTGTTTGCGGCTTATCAAAATAAGGATGTCGTGATGGATTCAACTGCAATTCAAAAATATGATAGAAAAAAGTTGGCAGGAGAAGTTGCGAACTTATTGAATGAAACCATCGCTTAACTAATCTAATTTTTATCTTTACATCAGATTTTTTATAATGGAGAAAAAACGGTTTGGAATTATAGGTTGCGGGCATATTGGCAAACGACACGCTGCGGTACTCGATCAGTATGAATTTACAGAGCTAGTGTCCGTCTGTGATATACATGAAGAACTGGCAACAACTCAAGCTGGGCTGTATGGAAATATGTCGGTTTATCAAGATTACCACGATTTACTAAAAGAGGACATAGATGTTGTGAGTATTTGTACGCCTCACCATTTGCATAAACCCATGACTCTGGCTGCCCTTAAGGCAGCTAAACATGTAGTGGTAGAAAAACCAATGACGCTTTCGGCTAAAGATGCAGCCGAAATGTCGCAAGCTGCGGTGGATGCAGGGTTAAAGCTGTTTGTGGTAAAGCAAAATCGTTATAATGTCCCTATCAGGTTAGCCGATGAAGCCCTTAAAAATAAGCGGTTGGGCAAAATTTATAAAGTGCATTGTAATGTGCTATGGAACCGCCATCAGGAATATTATAACCAATCGGACTGGAGGGGAAGTAAGGAAACCGAGCGAGGGGCTTTGTTTACGCAAGCGAGTCATTTTATAGATATTTTGGTGTGGTGGTTTGGCAAAATTACCCAGGCTAAAACGGTACTTGCAACTCAAGCCCATACTATAGAAATTGAAGATAATGGGCAGTCATCTGTCCTTTTTGAGTCGGGTGTGATAGGTTCAATCTCCTGGACAACCAATGTGTATAATAAAAACTTTGAAGGCAGCATTACAATAATTGGTGAGCATGGCACCATTAAAATTGGTGGCGGCTATTTAAACAAGGTAGAATACTGGGATGTAAAATCTCATCCTTTACCAGACAATATTTCTTTTGTGGATCAGCCCAATAATTATGGTAAGTATCAAGGCTCAAGCTCAAACCACCATAGAGTGATAGAAGAGGTAGTGAAAGATTTATCAGGTGAAATATCGAATATTGTAGAAGGAAAAGAAGGCGAGCTTTCGATTGCGGCTATTGAAACTATTTATAACGGAGCAAATGCCTAAACCTGCAATTTTATCATCAGGTATTAAAAATGTTCAGTTTGGCGAACAAGTTAAGGTGGTGGAGCCTGTTAATTTATATGGCTGCGCTATTGGTGATGATTGTTTTATTGGGCCGTTTGTAGAAATTCAAAAAGATGTAAAAATAGGGAAGCGGACTAAAGTGCAATCCCATAGTTTTATTTGTGAACTTGTGAATATTGGCGATGATTGCTTTATAGGGCACGGTGTTATGTTTATTAACGACTTGTTTGCAGAAGGTAAGCCGGCCGGAGGAGATATGAAACTATGGAAAGCAACAAGTATTGGTAATCATGTATCCATTGGTTCTAATGCTACTGTATTGCCTGTTTCTATTTGTGATAATGTAGTAATTGGAGCTGGTGCTGTGGTTACAAAGAATATTACAGAAGCAGGAGTTTATGTGGGTAACCCTGCACGAAAAAAATAATGCTCCCGCAGATTACGGGGATGAACGCAGAATTCATATTTTGCTTCAAAATTTTAAACTAATTTGAATAAACAAGGATGAACATTCCATTTGTAGATTTACAAGTTCAATACCAATCGATAAAAGAAGAGATTGATGAGGCAATAGCAAACATATTAGATAATGCCATTTTTGTTAATGGGGAGCCACTAGCCTCTTTTGAGAAAAATTTTGCTGAATACATGGGCGTTTCTCATTGTATTGGCTGTGGCAACGGTACCGATGCCATTGAAATAGCCTTGGAAGCACTTGGTGTTAGTCCAGGAGATGAAGTACTGGTGCCTGCTTATACGTGGGTGTCAACAGCAAGTGCCGTTAGCAGGGTAGGAGCCAATCCTGTTTTTGTAGATGTGCATCCTGATTTTTATACCATAAATGTTGACAAAATAGAAGCCAGCATTACGGCAAGGACTAAAGCTATTATTCCGGTACACTTTTATGGATTGCCTGCTGATATGGATTCGATAATAGCTATTGCCAAACAGCATAATCTTAAAGTAATTGAAGATTGCGCCCAGGCACATGATGCTACCATTAATGGTAAAAAGGTAGGTTCATTTGGTGATATGGCTACTTATAGTTTTTATCCGGGCAAAAATTTGGGGGCTTATGGCGATGGAGGTGCTGTGGTTACAAACTCGAAAGAGCTGGATGAAAAGGCTCGCATCATTGCTCGTTTAGGGCAGCAGGGAAAACACAACCATATAATTACAGGCCGTAATAGCAGGATGGATACCATACAAGCTGCCATATTAAATGTAAAGCTCAAATACCTTACAGAATGGACTCAAAAGAGGCAACTGGTAGCTGAATGGTATTTAGATTTATTAAAAGATACACCGATAAAGTTGCCAATTCTTCCATTGGCAAGTGTTAAGCACGTTTATCATTTATTTGTTATTCAAACGGATAGGAGAGATGCACTTAAAATTTTTTTGGAAGAAAAGGGAATAAGTACACAAATTCATTACCCCAAACCGCTGCATCAGGTTGGTATATTTAAAGAGCAAGGGGCTTTTCCTGTGGCAGAGGCTATGTCAGGTAAAATACTATCGTTACCAATGTATGCCGAGCTTAATAAAGTGCAAGTGGAGTATGTGGTTAAAGTTATAAAGGAGTTTTTTTATAGATAAAAAGTGCCTAAATATTATCTATCAGGCACTTTTATCTATTGCTCTATGTAGTTTAATTCGAACTCTAGTGCTACATTAAAAATTACAGGTTATAAACATAACTGAATGTATGGGCAAATTGCTCTATTGTTGTTGGGGTTGTATTCTCGGTATCTCGTTCTGAAATAACAACTTCTCCTGCATTTACTCTTTCAATAAATTCATTCATATTGTCTGCAAGACTTTCTGAAGCTCCCATTCCCATAAAAGCATTTTTAAAATCTTCATACGAAAATTGAACATAATTTAAATCGGGCTTGCCAATAGCTGCACCAAAAACCTTTGCTATTTCTGTATAAGTTACATCTCTTGCTCCCAATAAATCCTGCACATTATGTCCCTCAAAATCTAAATTCAGCAATCTTTTTGCAGCATAATCGGCAATATCTTTACTGGCAATTACAGGCATGGGCATATCTCCTTTTATCGGAGAGCCCATTATCCCTGCTTCTTTTACTAAACCAACCATACCTAAGGTATTTTCTAAAAAATAACTTGGCCGTAAATGAAGTGTGTTTAATCCATCAATCTGGTTAAATAACTGCTCCATTTTATGCAATCCAAGTACCACTCCGGAGTTGCTTTTTAAATGGGCTCCCTGGCTGCTTAGCGATACCACATAGTTAACTTGCCCGGCCTTTATGGCTTCGGCAATTGCAGTGGCATTTTTTACCTGAAAAGAGGTGTAATCTTTCGTGTTCCAATCCATGGGCAACATGGCATAAACAGCAAGTGCACCATTGAAGGCTTTTTTTAATAATTCTACATCATCTGTGCTTCCCAGAAACAGTTCTGCTCCTTTATCGGTTAGCTCTTTGGCTTTAGCAGCATCTCTGCTAATAATTCTTACTTTTTTTCCTGCTTCTAATAAAGTTGAAGCAATAATTTTGCCGGTGTTTCCGGTAGCTCCTGTTATTACATACATAATTTTACTTTTTATAGTTATTTGTTTATTTGTTTAATATTATATTGCTTGTACATACAATTAAAAATGGATAAAAAAAACTATTCCAGTTTTTGAGTTGCATCAAAAATAAGTGCAGTTAG
>JAMOMJ010000371.1 GCA_027067135.1 Cyclobacteriaceae bacterium | reverse complement strand
AACATTGAACCCATTGCTATAATTGATGCAGTTCTTACGCGCTATAGAATTCAAATTAAAGAACAAGCATTGACAATTAATGTAGCTGCAAATGAGCATATACAATTGAATAGCAGTGCGTTTTATGTTGATCTTATTTTCGATAACCTCATTTCTAATGCTATTAAATATGCTAAGAAAAACTCCAAGGTAGATATTACCCTTTCCAAAGTAAACGATGGAGTATCCTGTGTTATTTCTGATCAAGGGGTAGGTATCTCTGAAGAGCACCTCAGTCAAATTTTCAATCCATTCTTTCGATCTAATTCCCTAAATCATAAGGAGATAAAGGGAAATGGTCTTGGTCTTTCCATTGTTAAAAAGGCTTGTGATGCTTTAAACATTACAATTAACATTGAAAGTAAGCTTGATAAAGGAACAAAAGTAACGTTGTTGTTTTCGTAGAAACTTAACATCAAATCTTTAGTTTTACTACTGATTACCGGACCTGTTCTGGTATCCCCTTTTGTTGAGACCTTATAAAAGCTATAGAAAATGTAATTTTGGCATTACCAAATTGCTTCCAATTTGTAAGTTGGCGAAGTGTCTGCTATTATTTAACTTTGTTTATATGAACATTGAGAAACGTAAGACCCATTTGATTAATTGGTTAACAGAACTTAATAACGAGGCTCTATTGAATCGTATTGAAGAGTTGAAAGATGAATCTCAATCAAAAATTCCAGTAGAAATTCTTTCTTTATTGGATTCCTCTAATGCTACAGACCGTTCTAAACTCATTGAACATACGAGCGTCCGAGATTTATTGAGTAAATGAGTACTAAAAAAATATTCTGGACACCAATAGGTCTGGAATCCCTGAAGGAATCTCAATCATTCATCCTCAAACACTGGAATCAAAAGGTTTTAGAACACTTTCTAAACTTAATCGATAAAAGAATTAACCAGCTAATTGCAAACCCCAAATTAGCCCCAATGCTTGATTCTACGAAATACCGAAAACTGGTTATTCATAAGAACATCTCAATATTCTATACGGAAAATTCTGAAATCATAAAAATCCTCTTAGTTTGGGATAATAGGCAAGACCCTATTGCCTTGAAGAATAAACTAACTAGAGCCAATAACCTCTAAACTCAATAGGTTATATCTGTCAAATACTCAGATCTTTTCTTGTAGTTTGCTCATCAAATCTTAAGCATATCTTAAGATTCAAATCTCTCCCATCAATCTGCTCAGATTTACCTTTGTAACATATTAACTCAGCGATATGTTAGAACGAATTATAGGCTATAGCATTCAGCATAAACTGATTGTTTTCTTATTTACAGCAGGAATCATCGGTTTGGGCATTTACTCATTAACCCAATTGCCTATTGGGGCGGTGCCCGATATTACCAATAATCAGGTGCAGGTAATTACCACCTCACGAAACCTTGCTACCGAAGATGTTGAGAAATACCTTACCTACCCTGTAGAGCTCGAAATGGCTAATTTGCCAGGCGTGCTAGAAATAAGATCAGTTTCTAAATTTGGTTTATCTGTTGTTACCATTGTTTTTGAGGACAAGATGGGCACTTATCTACCTCGTCAGTTGATTGCTGAAAAAATTAAGAGTGCAGAAGAAAATATTCCAGAAGGTTTCGGTTCCCCTTTTATGGGGCCTGTTTCTACAGGATTAGGTGAAATTTACCAATACATTTTAGATGTTAAGCCTGAATACAAAGACAGTTATTCCATTTCGGATCTACGCACCATACAAGACTGGATTGTAAGACGGCAATTATCTGGTATTAAGGGTGTTGTAGAAGTAAATACCTGGGGAGGTTATCTGAAGCAATACGAAGTAAGCATTAATCCAGAGCACCTCAGATCGATGCAAATCTCTATTTCTGAAGTCTATGAAGCGCTACAAAAGAATAATAGTGTAACAGGTGGTGGCTACATCGAAAAAACGAATGAGAGCTATTTTATACGTGGCGAAGGCTTAGTAAAATCCCTTGAGGACATTGAAAACATAGTTGTTACTACCCGAGATGGAACTCCTATTTACATTCGTGACGTTGCGAAGGTAGGATATGGCCACGCAACCCGTTTTGGAGCTATTACAGCTAATGGCGAGGGTGAAAAGGTGCTTGGGCAAGTAATGATGCTTAAAGACGCCAATTCAAAGGCTACCATTAACCGAGTGAGGGCTCGAGTTGATGAAATTCAAAAAACACTTCCTCCAGGCATCTTTATTAATGGATTTTTAGACAGGAACGAGCTAATTGAGAAAACTACCTTTACCATTACAGAGAACTTGATTTCAGGTTTTCTCATCGTAATTTTTATTGTAGTACTCCTATTAGGTAATATCAGGTCTGGTTTGGTAGTTGCCTCAGTTATTCCAATTTCTCTCCTATTTGCTATTTCCTTAATGTATTTTACGGGTGTAGATGCCAACTTAATGAGCTTAGGTGCCATCGATTTTGGAATTATAATTGATGGTGCAGTTATTATTGTAGAGTTTATTGCCTTTAAAATTACGGCTGATAGAACCAAAATACTAAGTCTCCCCAAAGCTGAAAGGCAAGATTTTATTGACAAGGTAACGTTTGAAGGAACTACCAAAATGATGCGCTCAGCTGTTTTCGGACAGATCATTATCATTTTGGTTTTTATTCCAATCCTATCATTAACAGGCGTTGAAGGCAAGATGTTTAAACCAATGGCTTTGGTATTTTCTTTTGCTTTAACAGGCACTATGATTTTAGGTTTTACCTACGTACCGGTCGTTTCATCTCTATTTATCACACCTTCCGATCCCAACAAAAACACTATTTCTAAACGCTTAATGACTTGGCTAGAAAAACTATACGTTCCATCCATTACGTGGGCATTGAATAGCAAGCGAATAATCATTACAAGCGCAATAGGACTTCTTATTGGAACAGGTATCCTCTTTAGCAAAATGGGTGGAGAATTTGTGCCTACACTTGATGAAGGAGATTTTGTTATTCAACCCGTACTAAAAACAGGTACTTCTCTTCAAAAAACAGTAGAAACTACTACTCGAATAGAGCAAATTCTCAAGCAGTTTCCGGAAGTAAAGGATGTGGTAAGTAGAATTGGCGCTGCCGAAGTGCCCACTGATCCTATGTCGATGGAAGAAAGTGATGTTATTATAACATTGAAACCTAAAAGCGAATGGGTTACAGCAGGTTCTAAAGATGAACTAGCTGACTATTTTAAGGAAGCCTTACAAGAAATACCTGGGATAGATTATGAGTTTACACAACCCATTGAAATGCGTTTTAATGAACTTATTACAGGTGTACGAGCAGATTTGGCTATTAAAATATTTGGTGAAGATTTGGACATTCTCAATAAAAAGGCGCTCGAAATAGAAAAACTCATTAAACAAGTGCCAGGAGCCTCTGATATTATTGTGGAGAAAGTAAGTGGCCTTCCGCAAATGAGTGTTGTATTTGACCGTCAGAAGATTGCCAAATATGGTTTAAATGTGAGCGACCTCAACGGAATCATTAGTATGGGGTTTGCTGGTTTACCTGCAGGTAAAGTATTTGAAGGTGAAAAACAGTTTGATTTGGTGATTCGTTACGAGAACACCTACCGAAAAAGCATTCACCATTTAGAGGAATCAACGATATTGCTGCCTAATGGAGCCTACCTCCCATTAAAAGAGTTGGCAACCATAACATACACCAAAGGCCCAGCTAAAATCTCTAGAGACGATACCAAACGTAGAATTGTGGTTGGTGTTAATGTTAGAAACCGAGATTTAGAATCCGTTGTAAAAGACGTTCAAAAATTAATTGAATCTAAGATTCAGCTTCCTGTTGGATACACCATAACCTATGGTGGCCAGTTTGAAAACCTAAACAGTGCTCGCCAACGACTAATGATTGCCGTGCCCATTGCTCTGCTACTCATTTTTGTGCTTCTTTATTTTGCCTTTGGCTCAGTAAAAGATGCATTGATGATTTACACAGCTATTCCGCTTTCAGCCGTAGGTGGAGTGCTATTTCTATACATCAGAGACTTACCATTTAGTATTTCTGCAGGCGTTGGCTTTATTGCCTTATTCGGTATTGCCGTACTTAATGGGATTGTACTTATTGAGCACTTTAAAGAATTGAAATCCAAAGGGTTTGATAATATTAACGATCGCGTTATAACAGGTACAAAGGAGCGATTAAGACCAGTGTTATTAACAGCTGGTGCAGCGGCATTGGGCTTCCTTCCTATGGCAATATCAACCTCAGCAGGAGCAGAAGTACAGCGTCCATTAGCCACTGTTGTTATTGGAGGATTAATTACAGCTACACTCCTCACCATGTTAGTATTGCCAGTGTTATATGCCATTTTCGAAACTAAAACAACGAAGAAGATTAACCTGAGCAATAAAGGAGCAACCATTGCGGTTCTGTTAATTTTAATACTTCCTGTCATTAGTAACGCACAAACTACTCCTCTAACACTAAGCAATGCCATAGACATAGCCTTAGTAAATAATCAAGGAATTAAGGCTGCAAGAATGGAAGTTGATAAGACTAAAAAGCTAGAAGGCGCTGCTTTTAACATTGGTATGACGGAGGCCTTTTATCAATTTGATGAGAATAATATAGCAGATAATGGCCTGCCACTCAAGGTTTGGGGAGTAAACCAATCATTCGAGTTCCCAACTGTATATGGTGCTCAGAAAAAAGTGAATAAACTGCAAACTAAGGTACAGGAACAAAAGTACTTGCTCGATGAACAGTACTTAAGAAAAAGTGTATCTCAAGCCTATTATAATGTGATTTATTGGCAAAACGTAGCTAGTAACTATCAATATTTGGATAGCTTATTTGAACATTTTGCCACTGCTGCTTCTCGAAAATTTGAGTTA
This sequence comes from Cyclobacteriaceae bacterium, assembly GCA_027067135.1. Lineage (GTDB taxonomy): Bacteria > Bacteroidota > Bacteroidia > Cytophagales > Cyclobacteriaceae > JAKISE01. The sequence continues at coordinate 2,124 of JAMOMJ010000371.1, read as the reverse complement.
GGTGAGACTAATTACCTTGAAAAATTAACAGCAAGTTCTAAACAAAAGGAAGTATCTCTCTTACTAAAACAAACACAAGAAAGTATAACCCATTCTTATTTGGAGTTAAACAAATGGTTGCAGGTTGATAGCAGTTTTACGATTGAACTCAACCAACTTAAAAAACTAAGTACAAGTGTAATAGATACAGCTTCTCACCCAGGATTACTTTATTATAAAAATTCCATTCTATTACAGGATCAATCCATCTCATTAGAAAAAAATAGATTATTACCAGATCTTCACCTCTCCTACTTTCAAGGTTCTAATAATGGCACGAACTCTCAAACCTATCATGGTTTTGAAGCCGGCATTGGCATTCCATTATTTTTTGGAGCTCAAAAATCGAGAATTAATGCAACCAAGATTAACCGTTCAATCATAGAAAGTAAAGCATTAGAATACGAAAATCAGCTTAATACGAAATACAATCAACTCGTATCAGATCTTGTAAAATACGATGAGGCGATTATTATTTATAACGAAAGTGGAAAGAAACTAGCATCTGAGCTCATTCATACCTCAAGTAGGGCTTATCAAGACGGAGAAGTGGATTTCGTCCAATATTTACTAGCCCTGGAAAATGCAGTCTCTATTGAAATGATGTACTTAAAAAATCTTAATAATTATAATCAAACTGTACTTGAGATTAATTATTTAACCAATTAGAATTATGGCAACAACATATATAAAACACCTCGTACTAAACTCAACTATAGCTTTATTAATGGTTGGATTAGTTTCATGTAGCTCTTCTACTGATAGTCTTGAACAAGAAATTGAGGAGTCAAATGGCTTAATTAGTTTAAGTCAATCGCAATTCGAATCTTCGAATATGAAATTGGGAACCACTAAAGAAATAGATTTCCCAACTTATATTCAATCCAATGGAACCATAGATGTGCCACCTGAAGGAAAAGCAACGGTAAGCACATTTTATGCGGGTTATGTTAAAAACATTAGCTTGTTACCAGGTGATAAAGTAAGGAAAGGGCAAGCCGTTCTCACCTTAGAAAACCCTGAATACTTAGAAATTCAACAAGATTATTTAGAAGCAAAAAGTAAATTGGCCTATCTAAAATCGGATTATGAGCGGCAAAAAACACTGAACGAAGAGAAAATTGCTTCTAATAAAAACTTTATGAAATCGGAGGCAGATTATAAAGTAACCCTAATTACGTATGAGACATTGGGTAAAAAGCTTCAAATGATGAATATCAATCCTAAGAAGGTATCGGAAACTAATTTAACTTCATCAATTACCTTATATGCGCCTATAGGCGGCTTTATTACCAAAGTGGATGCACGTAAAGGTACGCTTCTCACTCCTGCTGCAGAGGCCTTTGAAATCATTAATACCGGCCATATTCATTTGGAGCTAAGAGTGTTTGAGAAAGATGTTCAAAAGATTAAAGAAGGGCAATTAATAAAATTTAAGATACCTTCTAGTGTTGATGATACCTATGAAGCAGAAGTTCACTTAGTAGGGAAAAAAGTTGCTGGAGAAAGCAGAATTGTAGAAGTACACGGACATTTAAAGAATGAAAATGAATCTAATTCCTTTTTGCCTGGCATGTATATGGAAGCCCAAATAGAGGTGGAGAGCAGAAAATCTCAGGTGCTACCAGAAACTGCTGTTGTAAATGTGGGAAATACCTTTTACATACTTGTGTTAACCTCCAAAGAAGGAGGTAATTATAAATTCGAAAAACGCCAGGTAGAAATTGGTAAAACGGCTAATGGCCTCGTTGAAATTATCAATGCTAGTAAATTATCAAACACCGATCAAATTTTAGTAAAAGGCGCCTTTAATTTGATAACAGAGTAGAAATTCTCATCTATAACAAAGCTATATTTATAATTCAATGTCGTTTAGTTAAGCTTTTCGTCACTGCGAACGAAGTGCGGCAGTCTGTTGTTCTTTTAACCCTGTAGTCTCTAATTTAGAGATTGCTTCGTTCCTACCATTGACGGATTTGTATAAAGAGGTTCCAAATCATCCTGTTTTTTATTCCGAGGTACGAGGAATCTTCTGCTTTTCGAAGATAACTTTCCAGCCTCACAAGATTCCTCGTACCTCGGAAT
>JAMOMJ010000370.1 GCA_027067135.1 Cyclobacteriaceae bacterium | reverse complement strand
AAATTGTATTTAAAAGGGATTAAAGCTGCTTTTGATGAACTTAATAACATCAAAAAAGAGGTGCAATTAGAGCTGGATTTCTAACTTTTGCGTAACATCAGTTAACAATTAAAGAGGGATGCAGAAACAGTTCTGGCCAATACAGTAATCTTTACAATTCCCTTAAGTCAAACTGTATCAATCTATCTCCATCGTATCACTTTACCAGATTTCTTACTGCTAATATCATCAGGTATAGATGACTTTACTGAGTTATAAAGTGCTTTGGTTAAGCTTTTTTTTGCAAAACTTTTATGTACCACTAAACTTACCTCACGTACAGGTACAGGGTCTTCAAAAGTTCGTACTTTATCGAGCTCAATATTGGTCATATCAAGGGTAGCTAATTCTGGTAGTAAAGTAAGCCCATTATGATGATCGACTATCTTCTTTAGTGCTTCGAGAGAACCGCACTCGAACCTAAATTTCTCGCTTTTACTTTTTCTGGGTTTGCAAATATTTAACACTTGGTTTCTAAAGCAATGGCCTTCATTTAGCACCCATACATCATCTAAATTAATATCTGAGCCTTTTAGCTCTAGCTTTTTAGATAGCTTATTTGTATTGGATACATACGCTACAAACTCCTCATAAAATAGAGGAAGCTCTTCCATTTGATCGTGATCTATTGGAGTTACAATAATGCCAATATCAAGCTGATTACGCTCTATCCTTTCAATTATTTGATCTGTGATAAGCTCTTGTATTTCTAAGTTAACATCTGGGTAGGTCTCCAGAAAATCGTTGATAAACAAAGGAAGCAAGTAGGGTGACAACGTTGGAATGATACCAACCCTAAGCTCACCCGAAAGAATTTCCTTTTCATCGGAAATAACTGTTTTGAGCTTATTGGCTTCTATTAAAATAATTCGAGCCTGTTTAATTATTCGCTCCCCTATTTCTGTAGGTAAAACAGGGTGTTTAGATCTATCGAAAATTTGAATTTCCAATTGTTCTTCGAGCTTTTGTATTTGCATACTTAAGGTGGGTTGCGTAACAAAACACATTTTTGCAGCTTCTGCAAAATGCCTTTTTTCATCAACAGCAACAATGTATTCTAATTGTACTAGTGTCATGCTTCTACTATTAGTAGGCTCAAATTTAAGCTAAAAACTAAAGGGAAGAGAAGAGCAGAATAATTAACTGCCGCATTAAAAGTTATAGCATAAGTTGTTGTAAAACAAAAGGCTCCACCACAGAGCCTTTTGTAACTTAACCTAACCTATTTTATGAAGAACTATATTTAAGACTAATCTCAAATACAAAGGTTTAACGGTTAACTAATATTTTTATTTCAACTAAGGGTTTAATAAATCTGGATGTTCAAATTCATTGCCAATAACTTCACACGTATTGGCTTCATAGCGTCCAAAAGAGGTCATCGTCATTTGCCTTTCAACATCGGTGTACGACCATCCTCCACGGTTATTATCCCACACAATAATGTATTTTTTACTATCCATTTGAACAATATCCCTTTGAAAAACATCGGTATTATTTACATCTTTCTGACCCGTAAATTGCATGATTTCCATGTCATCGTCTTTCACTCCGTCCATGTCTTTATCGCTATAAAACATAAAAGAATGGTTTTCGGTAGAGAACGAAAGTGCACCCGATTTATACATACGTTGGCTCTTTTTATTAAAAGCCCTAAACTTTAACTCAATATTAAGCATGGCACAAATCTAATAAGAACTAAATTCATTCTGCAAGTGAAAAGATGTATAGATTGAGATAAAAGTTGATTCCAGTTTTATTAGCTTAACTTTTATCCTTTACAGACAAGCCCAACACAAACTCTGAAACCACTTCGGGGTTATTGGGGTAGCCCGTTACGGCACTTATTTTAATATTCCTTGTTACGCGCTCTTTCGTTTTAATGGTTTCTTCCACCATTTCTTGAATTATTAGTCCCTCATCTGAAATAAAATACACATCACTTTCGGGTCGTTTTAAAAAGCTAGCTTCAAAGTTTTTAAATACAATGGACAGCTTTGCTTTCATTTTATCGGCTATGTAAAACGACTGAAAAGCACCTGCCAAATCTGCTCCAATTGCGAGTGAACCAAAATACATAGAGCCTAAATGGTTTTTCGTTTTCCTTCTCAAGCGAATTTTTACAACCATTCGTTTATCAGATAATTCTAATAATTTAGGCTTAACAAACCCAATTAGTGGAATTTTGAAAAACCCGAAAAGCCAAAGCATTCTTTGTGCCTTTTTTAAATCACTCATAGCTATACTTTAATTATTTAACGAACGTAAAGATAGTAGCATAATTATTAACAAGAAGAGGCTTCCTTATTTCCTTATACCCAGCAACAGGCACAATTTCATTGGGGGTTTATGTAGTTAATTCTCTTTTAATGAATTGTTGGTTGGCATATTCTGTTAAAAATAAGGATTAATAATTACCTTAGTTAACCTCAATTTATGAAAAACAATTCCGCTACTCAAAAACACTACCGATCCTGTAATTTGTGCGAAGCCGTTTGTGGCATCGTTGTAGAACACCAAGAAGGAAAGATAATTTCAATTAAGGGAGATAAAGATGACCCCTTTAGCAAAGGCCATATTTGCCCAAAGGCAGTTGCTTTGCAAGATGTTTATAACAGCCCCGATAGGCTGAAACAACCTTTGCAAAAGACAAAGAGCGGTTGGGAACAAATTAGCTGGAAGGATGCTTATCAAATTACTGCGGATAAGATTAAAGAGATACAAGCTCAGCACGGAAAAGACAGTATTGCGTTTTACCAGGGAAACCCTTCGGTGCATAATTATGGTACGATGCTGTTTAGCGGCAACCTTCGTAAAGCACTAAAAACAAAGAATAATTACTCGGCTACTTCCTTAGATCAATTGCCCCACCAATACGTGGCTCAGATTATGTTTGGGCATCCTTTAATGATACCCGTTCCTGACATTGATAGAACAGACTACTTTCTAATTATTGGGGGGAACCCATTGGCTAGTAACGGAAGTATGATGACTGCTCCAGGCGTTGCTGGAAGAATAAAGGCGATTCAGAAACGAGGAGGAAAAGTAGTAGTAGTTGACCCTCGTAAAACTGAAACAGCTAAAAAAGCGGATCAACATATATTTATTAAACCTGTTGCCGATGTATATCTGCTCCTTGCCCTAATCAACCAAGTATTTGTACAGAAAGGCATAGACTTAAAGTCGGCAAAAAACTACTGTGTTAATTTAGATGAGATTGAGCGTATCTGCAAAGATTATTCAACTGAAAAGGTAAGTGAGTTTACAGGGGTTGATTCTAGCATAATTACAACACTGGCCTCCGAATTTATGAACGCAAACACAGCCGTTTGTTATGGACGAATGGGTGTATCGGTCCAAGAATATGGCACTATTTGCCAATGGCTTATTAATGTGCTCAATATTATTACAGGTAACCTTGATAGCCCTGGAGGCCACATGTTTCCTAACCCAGCGGTACAAGTGCGCAGAGGGAAAAACAGAACAATGAAACCGCGCTGGTATAGCAGGGTGAGCAAAAAACCAGAGTTTATGAGTGAACTGCCCACAACTGTTCTTGCTGAAGAAATTACAACAGAAGGCAAGGGAAAAATCAGAGGGCTAATTGTTTCGGCAGGCAACCCTGTGGTTTCATCTCCGAACGGGCCAAAACTCGCCAAGGCATTGGAGCAATTAGATTTTATGGCCTCTATTGATATCTATAAAAACGAAACTTCGCAATATGCCGATTTAATTCTGCCTCCGCTCACCGGGCTCGAAGTAGATCATTATGATTTGGCCTTTTATAATTTATCGGTGCAAAATGTAGCTAAATATTCGCCTGCCCTTTATGAACCTGCCCCCAACACTCAATTTAATTGGCAAATTTTTAAAGAGTTAAGCAACCGAATTCGTCCTCCAAAGTCCATCAAAGCAAAGCTTATGAATTGGTGGCAAACACCCACACGTTTGCTTAACCTTGGCCTCAAAACAGGGCCACATAAATTATCACTCAAACAGCTAAAAAAGAATCCTCACGGGATTGATTTAGGGCCTCTCACTCCTATGTTGCCCACCAATTTATTTACAAAGGATAAAAAAGTCAACCTCGCTCCAGAAATTTTATTGGAAGGAATGGAATTGGTGCATAGTAATTTCAAGAAACCTTCTTCGGCTAGGTTAAAACTGATTAGCAGGCGGCATGTACGTAGCAATAATTCGTGGATGGGTAATATTGAACGACTTAAAGGAGGAAGCAATAAATGCACTCTACAGATTAACCCGAAAGATGCTGAAGGCATGGCTGATGGGCAGCTTGTTCAAGTTAGATCAGTCACTGGTTCTATTAAAGTTACTCTTGAAATTACAGTTGATATGATGCCTAGTGTGGTGAGCATCCTCCACGGTTCTCAACCCAATAATAATGAGCTAACAGACTTATCAGTTATGGATCCAATTACAGGAAATGCTATTTTTTCTGGAGTGGAAGTATATTTAAAAATATAAGCGCAAAATCTATAGACAGGGTTGCTTTGTATAATACAATAAAACGTTAATATTGAAACTATCTGAAAACATAAGAGGGCTATATACACCTATTCAACCAACAGTTAGACAAGCATTTGAAAAGGTTACTTATATTGAGTTTTTGCCAGATAAAGAACTTCAAAATTTTATCTATTGCTATTGGCAGCTAAAAACCACCAAGCCATTATCAGAAGAGTTTAAATATCGAGTTGTTGCAGATGGCTGTATTGATATATTTTTCGAACTCAATAAACCTCAAGATAGTTTTGTGATGGGTTTTTGTAAAAATTATACGGAGTTTCCTCTTGAAAATTCGTTCAATTATATTGGTATAAGGTTTTTGCCTACTATGTTTCCCCAAATTTTTAAAGTTGATGCCTCCCAGCTAAGCAATCGTTTCGAATTATTGAGTACTGTATTGCCAGAAACATCGAATTTTATTGCCACTAATATCAATAAAACACTTAATTCAAACGAAATAAAAACCATTTTCGATAACTACCTACTTAAACTTATTCCGAAAATAAAATTTGACTTCGACAACAGATTATATAATGCGATTGGAAAAATCTTGCAAAAAAACGGGGTAATTAATGTTGAAACAGATTTAGATACAGGAATTAGTCCACGGCAACTTCGCAGGCTTTTTGAGTACTATATTGGCACAACGGCTAAAACATTTAGCCGTGTAGTTCGGTTTCAAAACATTCTTCGCTCTAAACCTTCAAAGCAAAGTTTAAGACGCAACAAGTTATTTTTTGATGTTGGTTTCTATGACCAATCCCACTTTATTAAAGAATTCAAGAACTTTTATGGTGTTACACCCAACAAAGCTTTCCGCTAATGAACTTGTCCGATTTTTACAATTCTATCTATACGAAACATAGCAATTTTGTATTCATAAATGAAGATTATGAAACAACTACTAATTTCACTCATAGCAATTTGCATTACGGCTACAGTGTACTCGCAATCAGATTCAACCATTAAAAACACAGGAAAAATGAAACTAAACGCAGGAGTTATTACGACAAAATTGTCAGAAAGCAAGGAGTTTTACACTCGTCTTTTAGGGTTTGGAGTAACCTTTGAAAACGAATTTTATATTTTGCTACATACACCAAATAGGGAATCAGAAATAAGCTTCCTGCTTCCAGACCATCCTTCTCAACAACCATTCTTCCAAAAGCCTTTTCTTGGCCAAGGGATGTACTTAACCATTGAAGTAGATGATGTTGACAAAATATATGGTGAATTAAAAAAGAAAGGCGTAATAATAAAAATAGAATTAAGAGATGAACCTTGGGGGGACAGGCATTTTGCTATTGAGGATCCTAACGGGATAGGAATTGATATAGTAACGTATTCGCCACCGGGAGAATAATTCTGTGAATTTGCATTTTTAACCTTGCTTAAAAGGAAGAATAAAGCAAGGTTGGTTTTTTACCTACTCCCCATACACTACATAAAGCACGGTTTCGCCCACTGCTTTTAGGGTTTTTTTGTCAATAATATCCATATTATCTTTGGTTGTGTGGTGAAAATCGCCAAAATAACCATTTACAGGGTCGTAGTGCAAAATGTCAACCATTGGAATATTGGCTATTTTATTTACATAATAATGGTCGTCTGTAATACCTCCTGATACCCTTTTAGCTACAAAATATTGACCATGCCCAATTTTAGAAGCACTTGTCCACACTTTTTCCAGTACTTTTTTTGCCATCTTATAAGAGTATGCTTCAAAAGGAAATTGTGCTCCTTTTGCTCCAACCATATCCAATAAAATACCATAATAAGCGGTGTAATTTCCCTTATTTTTAGACCAATATTGAGAGCCCAAGCACCAGGTATCTGGATTACCTCCATTTTCTTGTCCCCAATCCTCTCCATCAAAAAACAAGAGGTCAACTCCTACGGAGGGCATATTATTGGCATTCATAGTGCGGGCGATTTCCAATAAAACCCCAACACCACTGGCTCCATCATTGGCTCCATCAAATTTTGCAGTTGCGTCAAGCACATCTTTAGAGGCCCAGGGGCGGGTATCCCAATGGGTGGCTAACAAAATTCGCTTTTTTGCGGTTGGGTTAAAGCTTGCCATAATATTGCGGAGTTTGAGGTCAACTCCATCGTAGGTGGTGGCTTCAAATGATTGTACTTTTACTTTGGCTCCGTAACTTTCTAATCGTGCAATTATTCTGTCGCCTGCCAGTTGATGTTCAGCAGTATTGGGTATTCTGGGGCCAAAATCAACTTGCTCTTGTACAAAGGCATAGGCAGAGTCAGCATTAAAGGTTGGAAACACTACTTTCTTTTCAGATACCACCATTTGCTGCTTTTCTTCTTTTCCAGAATCGGAACAGGAGGCAATGATTACTGATGCTATAAATAGTATTGTGGTGTATTTTAAAATCTGTTTCATGTTATTTCTATTAACAAGTTTATACTTGAGCAGATTCTTCGGTCGTTCCCTGCC
>JAMOMJ010000369.1 GCA_027067135.1 Cyclobacteriaceae bacterium | reverse complement strand
TACCATGAACACTCGTCATTGCGAATCCCTTCATGCTAAATTGTTATTCTTTGAGATTGATAATGGGATGACGCAATCTGCTATAAAAAACCGTAGTATAATTAAACAGATTGCCACATCTCGTAAAAACGAGATTCGCAATGACGCTATTAATATGAAATTGTTATTTGCTATGGCAATTAGCTTTATAGTAGGCTTTTCAAACCTTCAAGCACAAACGCAATTGCAAGTGTATCAAGATACGGCAGCGTTGAACAATCCAAGTATTCAATCGCTGTACAGGCAATATGAAATGGTGAAGCAAAGAGCTCCTCAAATAGGAGCTTTGCCCGACTTAACCTTTGGTGTTGGTTATTTTATTAGCCCAGTAGAAACTAGAGTTGGGCCGCAACAAGCAACGTTGGGTGTTTCTCAATCATTTCCTTGGTTTGGCCAATTGGATGCTCAGGAAAAAGCAGTAATTGAGAAAGCTAATGTAGTGTTAGAGCTATTTAATAGTGAGCGTTCGAAAATTAATTTTAACGTTTCTACTACTTATAATAACCTATATGTACTTAGAACAGCCATCAGGATTACCGAAGAGAACATTGTACTATTAAATACGATGAAGGATTTGGCGAATGTTAAGTTTGAATCCGGAAAGGCATCCATGGTAGATGTACTTCGTATCGAAATGGAACTAGGTGAGCTGGAAAATCAAATTAAATACCTTCAAGATAGTAAGGAACCTTTGGTTACCAAATTTGAGCAATTACTAAATACCGAATTAACCGAAGAAGTAGTTTTTCCTAAAGTACTTTGGAGCGACAAACTAACGGTGAGTAGAGAACTTATTAAGGATTCTGTTCAAACAGTTAACCCATCAATTCTTAGTTTACAACACGAAATTCTTTCGTTCGACCAAGAGGTGATAGCTGCTAAAAAAATTGGAGCACCTTCGTTTACAGTTGGTTTAAACTACACGTTTGTGGGTGATAGAACTGGCTATTCTGGAGATGATAATGGACGAGATGTAATTCTACCTACGATTGGTGTTAAAATACCACTGTATAGAAAGAAGTACGATGCACTTATTAAAGAAAAAGAAATCGCTAAGCAATCTGTTAATCTTAAAAAAGATAATTTAACCAATGAGCTAAAAACAAAGTTGGCCAATGGATTTAGAGATTATGATGATGCTGTTCGTAGGGTTGAATTGTATATTGAATTATCGCAGTATGCAAGGCAAGCATTAGATGTGTTAATGGCGGAATACACCTCAACAGAAATAAATTTTGAAGAAGTAATTCGAATGGATCGTAAGTTATTAAAATATGAATTGGAACTTGAAAAAGCTAGAGCAGATCAAAATACAACGGTAGCGTATATAAATTATTTAATGGGAAAGTAACTTAGTTAAAGGTTATTGGTTAATTGTTATCCGTAACTATTAACCAATAAACCAATAACGAATAACTATAAAGAAAATGAATAAATTGAAAAAAATATTATCAGAAAAACCCTTAGTGGTAATAGGTGCTACTTTAATTATAGGCCTAATTCTAGGGTGGGCATTTTTTGGCGGAAGTGGAAGCTCTCAAGGAGTAGAAGCAACAGCTGAAGAACATGCACATGAAGCAGGTACCTTATGGACTTGCTCTATGCACCCTCAAATTAAAATGGAGGAACCTGGCAGTTGCCCAATTTGTGGGATGGAGCTTATTCCAATGGATGATAAATCGGGAGATAGTGAAATTAGCCCAGATGCCGTAGTGCTATCTGCTTCAGCAATGAAAATTGCAGAGGTAGAAACTACTCTAATTGAGAAAAAAGCACCTTTTAAAGAGGTGGTACTACCAGGAATGGTAAAACCTGACGAAAGAAGAATAAACGAACTAACAGCTCATTTTCCAGGTAGGATTGAAAAGTTATTCGTGAATTTTACAGGCCAAAAAGTAAGAAAAGGGCAAACTCTTGCTACTATATTTTCTCCTGAATTAGTAACAGCTCAAAAAGAACTTTTTGAAGCTATTAAATACAAGGATTCAAACCCTCAGTTCCATGTAGCTTCCAGAAATAAATTGAAGCTATGGTTATTTACAGATACCCAAATTGATGCAATAGAGGAATCTGGTGAGGTACAGTTCTACTTCAAAATTCTTTCTCCGGCCACAGGTACAGTTACCAAGCGAAATATATCACAAGGAGATCATGTAAAGGAGGGTATGTCAATGTTTCAAATCATTGATTTACGTCATTTATGGGTAGAGTTTGATGCCTACGAAAGTGATATTCCTTGGATTAAAATGGGATCTAAAGTTAACATTACACTTAAGTCTATTCCTGGCAAAGTGTTTAAAAGTAAAATTACTTTTATCGACCCCGTGTTAAATGGAAACACCAGAACTACTATAATTAGAACAGAGTTAGATAATAAGGATGGGAAATTAAGACCAGGAATGTTTGCGCAAGCTTCTATTCAATCTATGCTAACAACTAAAGGCGATGTGCTAATGGTTCCTAAATCAGCTGTACTGTGGACGGGTAAAAAATCTGTCGTGTATATAAAAGAAGATCACGGTGAAACTTACGCATTCCATTTTAGAGAAATTACCTTGGGCGAGGATACGGGTACTCATTATGTAGTTGTAGATGGTTTAATGGCAGGTGAATCTGTAGTAACCAATGGAACCTTTAAAATTGATGCTGCTGCGCAGTTAAAAGGAAGCCCAAGTATGATGAATCCTAGTGGAGGTGAGCAGTCTTTAGGAGGCCATGCTGGTATGGATATGGGAGGTGATGGAGGTAAAAAAGAGGAAAAAAAGGATGCTCCAAAGAAACAATCTTCTATGAAAATTGATGCTAAGTTTAAAGCTCAATTATCTAAAGTTGTTACCTCTTACCTTGGGTTAAAAGATGCTTTTGTAGATACCAATGTGAAAGGTGCTGTTTCTAAAGCTAAGGCCGTAAAAGCGCAAATGAGTAAAGTTGATATGGGTTTATTAAAAGGTGATGCTCACTTAATGTGGATGGATATGATGAAGCCCATAAATAGCAATTTGGATAAAATCATTGCTTCATCGGATGTGGAAGCGCAACGCTTGGCATTTGCAGATTTAACTGATGGCATTTATAGCACCGTTAAAATGTTTAAAGTAACTGGTTTAAATGTGTATTACCAGTTTTGCCCAATGGCCAGAGATGGTGAAGGAGCCTTTTGGTTAAGCAAAGAATCTGAAATCAAAAATCCATATTATGGAGAAGCAATGCTTACCTGTGGTGAAACAAAAGAAACAATAAAATAAATCTAACATACTAAAGTAAAACAACATGAAAAATCAAATTTTAAAATTCGTTATGGGGGTTATGATCTTACCTCTAGGAGTTATGGCACAAGATCATTCGCATCATGATATGAACCATGATGAAAAAAGCATGAACCATAAAGATGGTCAGGTAAAACATTTTGAAGTAAGTGGTGATTTTCAGAAGCAACTTAATGCTGTTTACCAGGCTGGTTTAGCACTTAATACAGCATTTGTTAAAGGTGATGTTGATGCTGTTAAATCAAAATCTGCTGCTATGAGTGCCACCATGAAAAATGTGGATATGAGCCTGCTTAAAGGAGACAAACACATGGCTTGGATGGAATATATGAAAACCATAAACGAAGGATTAAAAGCTATTAGTGCGTCTGACGATATTGCAGAACAACGTAAACTATATGCAGATGTTTCTGATGGATTATACAAATCGGTGAAAGCATTTGGTGTAGGCGAAACGGTTTATTTTCAGTATTGCCCAATGGCAAAATCAGGTTGGTTAAACAATAGCGATGAGGTTAAAAACCCATATTATGGTAGTATGATGCTTACATGCGGTTCTACCAAAGAGGTATTAAATTAATTAACCTGATGTTATGCAAAAGCCATTTTCCGTCATTCCTGCGGAGGCAGGAATCTGTATGAGTGGTTTTGAGAATCTTTTGCGTAGCACCAATACTAAATTTATACGTTATAAAACCAATACTGCAAGGAGTTCGAGGTACGTAAGAGCATGATTAAAACATTTTTTGCATCTCTGCGCCTTTGCGGCAAAAAACTATAAACACATGAAACCAACAATTTTAAAATTACTACTTTTTATTTTAGGCATAAGTTTGGTTCAACTCTCATGCCAAAATTCAAAAAAATTAGCCACTGAGGTCACTAATGCTGTTTCAGAACCTGCTGTTACCAAACTGCCCCACGATTCACCGGCACCACCTCTGGTAGCCACCACAGACCCACGTCTTTCTACCGAGCTGGTTTGCATGGTAAACGATGCCTTTATGGGAAGGAAACAATTTCCGGTACCTGTTGACAATAAAATATACTATGGCTGCTGCGAAATGTGTGTAGATAAATTGCAGAATTCTGATAAATACAGATATGGAATAGACCCATTGACCAATGAAAAGGTAGATAAAGTGGAGGCCTATATTGTACTTGCATCTGAAGAAACAGGGGCGGTTTATTATTTTGCCAATGAAGAGAATTATAAGAAATTTATAACTATTCAGTAAGAAATGCTGCCACAGCGATAGCAAAGGGGCTAAGAACCACTAAACAAAGGTACTAGACAAATTAAAACCTTAGCTTAACTTTAAGCAAGTATGCCTGGCTACAGGCAGGATTCATCATTTTTACACAAAGTAATAGTAGCAAATAATTAAAACAACAACTATGGAATTATTACCAGAATGGGCACCAGGGATACACCCGTTAATTATTCATTTTCCCATTGCCCTATTATCACTTGCAGTGAGTCTTACGGTTTTGGCTATATTTTATAATCCTAAGTGGATTACAAAGTCAACATTAGGTTTATATGTAGTAGGCACACTTGGCGCATTAGCTTCTTATATTTCAGGAAAGGATGCTGCCGATAGCATAGGCCTAAATTTTAAAGCCGAACTGGCAATTGGTACACACTCTGATTGGGCACTTTACACCCTTATTTATTTTGGTGTATTTACTGTACTTTATTATGTAGTGTTCTTTACACTTAAAAAGGAGAGCATCCTGTTTAGGGTAATATCTGCGGCCTTGGCCATTATTGGTTTTTTAATATTAGGGCAGGCTGCTGAGTATGGAGGCCGCTTAGTATTCGAGTATGGACTTGGCGTACAGAAATAAAATTTATCAACTAACAACTAACAATTATGAAATTAACAATTCAAAAATTTTCTTATGCACTAGTTGCATTAACACTTGCTTTTGCAATGTCTTGTGTAGGAACGTCAGGTTCTGAAAATGAAGAACATGAACACTCTGAAGGTATGGAGCATAAAGAAGCTACAGGCAGCATGAAAACAGAGCATAAACATAATGAAGGAGAAGAGCACCCTAACGAAGAACATGAGCATGGCGATGGTATGGCAGAGTCGATGATGGGCGAAGCTTTTACTTGGATGGCAATGGAAGAATCTAAAGATATGTTAGCTTATAAAACCGACAATGTTATGATGAGGAAACATGGCGAAGACAATGTAATGATGTTCTCTCCCAAAGGAGATAAATCTTCTTGTATGTTTAATGGGAAACAAGGCAATGTTGGCGTTACTGCCACTATTAAATTAGATGGGAGTGATGGAAAAGTGAAACTGATTCACCATAGTATTGATAAAGACAATTATGAGTTTGTGGCTTTAAAGGGCAATACAATGAACTTGGGAAGAGTAGAAAAAGGTGAAGAAAAAATACTGGACTCCAAGGAAGTTGAAGTGCCAACTAATTGGTTTACATTAACCGTTACTGCCGCAGGATCTCATTTTAAAGGATATATAAATGATAAAATGATTACACATGGGCACGCAGATGAAATGGCTGCAGGGTATGTAGGGTTATCTGCTTCAGGCAATAGCGTGTTATCTGTTAAAAAAGTAGAAACAACTCCATTAGAAGCAGAACATTAAATAAATTACACATTAGTGTCTGTCCATAAAGTTCGTTATCAAGGCCCCGATGCCTCGGGGTCAAAAAAAACGCCTGCCCGGCAAGGCGACTATGCTTGGAACAAAAGCATATATTTATGTTGTCTGCAACCCAAGCTAAGTCCACAACTTTAGATTAAACTTTAAAAAATGTATCTTTGAAATATGAGTATTATAGACAAAAATATAGATAAAATTCAAACCTTGTGTAACAGACATAAAGTTGCTAAATTATTTGTATTTGGCTCTATTTTGACGGATAAATATAAAAATTCGAGCGACATTGATTTTTTAGTTGATTTCTCTGGTGTGGATATTTATAATTATGCTGACAATTACTTTGATTTTAAAAAGTCATTAGAGGATTTGCTAAAAAGACAAATAGACCTGCTTGAAGACAAAGCTATTAAAAACCCATACTTAAGACAATCTATTGACTCTTCAAAAAAACTTATATATGGATGATGATGTTAAAGCTTGGCTCTACGACATCTTACAATCAACTAACGAGATTGACAGTTATTACGAAAGCAAGCCAAGAATATATGAGGAGTATGTGGCAGACATTAAGACAAAGAGAGCAATCGAGCGTGATTTGGAAATAATTGGAGAAGCTGTTAATAGGATTCTTAGAAAGGACAAGCATTTTCAATTTGAAAATGCTGAGAAAATAATAGGTACTCGTAACAGAATAATTCATGGATATGATGAGATATCTGATGATTTGATTTGGAGTATTGTTATAAATCATTTACCCAAATTACGAAAAGAAGTAAACCGCCTACTTAATTCCTGACTGTCAGTGGCAACGTTTTTCTGGATAAGTACTCTATTCAGCCTCTAAAGTGCTCTCTTTTGTCATCAAGACACCATCCCAGATAACTATCGAGAAAGTTGCACAATTTTTTTACGTTTTAAAACCTTTCTTTGTGGCTATGTCTTTTGGACTGAATAGACACAAGTAGTTAGGGCTTGCTGAAAAACACATAAATAAAAGTTTATCAGAGAATTACAGTAGTTAACTGTTAATAAAGTGCAAGGGTTTTAATCAAAATTGGCTAAAACCCTTGCACCT
>JAMOMJ010000368.1 GCA_027067135.1 Cyclobacteriaceae bacterium | reverse complement strand
TGTATATTTCACCAGTTATTGGCCCCAGTCCAACACCTGTCTTATTGATGAAAATAGCACCATATGGTCCCGAAAAAGGTCCGGCAGTTAGTGTGTTAATCTGATTGAAATTCACATGTATATTAGTTTCAGAAAAAGCTCCTGCAGCAGAATATATTTCAATAGCTGGCTTATTAGTGGGGCTGTTTATGGTATTGTTTTCTATAATAAATGTTATGGCATCACCAATAGTGGAGATATCAATATATCCGAAAACAAATGTTAAACCTTTAATTTGAATATTTAGTGCCCCATCCGCTGTATCAGCATCCATAATGAGCTTGTTACCCGCCGAAAAAACAGGTCTATAACCAATATCTGCTACCAATGAAACTGGTTTATTTGTTACTATATCTTCATTTATTGGACCATTAGTTTTAATTAGGATATATTCACCACTAGCACTAGCATCAATACATGCTTGTAAGGTTGCATTACATGGAGCAGAATCGTTAGGCCAAATAACAAATCCATGCACCATAAAACTAAATATTATTGATAAGAGTATGTATTTTTTCATATTAATTTCCCCTTTAATTCCAACGACCACTATTCCAATTCATTTCATTCCATTTATCTGCACCATCACAACTGACTATTACATTATTAACTCCACTTGATGGCACTACTCCAGAGGCATTGCTTAATGAACAATTTTGATTAGTCGAGCTAGGCAGAGTCAAAATACTCACTAAATAAGATTGCCCTACAGTAACATTCATAAAGAATAGGAAAGAACCGTTCTCGTTCAAAGCAATAACCTCGTTGGATGAGCCGACATTTAAGTTAAGAGTTAAGCCAGTTGAGGTAATTCCAGAAGCATTGCCTCCAATAAGAGTGCTTTGTTCAAAGCCACTCTTAAATATCAAATCACCTGCATGAGATTGCGTACTCAAAATAACTAGAAATGTTAAAATTTTCATGGTCTTTTCCTTTAAAAATTTTCAAACAAAGAACCAGCAACCCAATCGTTTAAACCAGCGGCTGTACGATTACTGCCTCCACTAACACTGGAGCTATTTCCATCGGATTGATTGTTGAAACCGCCTGTAACGGTTGAGTATAGTGCTGTAGCTCGATTGTCTCTACCTCCAGTAATACTTGAAGTAATAGCTGAGGCAATATTCCCCCATCCACCGGAAATACTTGAACTGCTGCTTGTGGTTTGATTTTGCCTGCCGCCACTAACTGTTGAAGACTCCCCGCTAGCAATGTTAAAATCCCCTCCTAGAATAGCTGATGCAGCTCCGCTTGCAATATTATTGTTCCCTCCAACAACACTGGCGAAAAGACCGTTTGATATATTATTCCTCCCTGAAACCATTCCACCTGAGTCATCATAAGAGTGTCCAGTTCCTAAAATTAAATAATGAGACCCTCGGTATACATTGCGTCCCCATAATTCCAGATTTCCAATACAGTTTACGCTGTCTGTATATTGCGGGTCTGAACAAAATTCAGATGCGGTATTCGAGGCCTCGTTGTATCCAACCGTAAGGTTGCCTAATCCATTAGCAGCGATTGTAATACCTGTTCCATTATTGACTTGAACATTTACTCCAGTAAACTCAGCTGTTGGATACCCTTTAAACATAGAAAATTGCAATAAGCCATCTAACTCCAACACAGTATTGTTTTCTACACTTGTTAGCCTAGAATTAAGGGAATTAACGGTAGCTTGCAAACTGGCAATAGTCGCTTCTAAAGCCGCAATGCGTGCATTGTTATCATCCACGGCGGTTTCAACCGCAGCAAAATTGCCATTAACTTCTGAAGCAACAGCTGGAGTGTTGGCTACAAAGGTATTAGGAATAGTCAATTCAGCAGCATTTACTCCTATTGACATAAACACCATTAACACTATTTTTTTCATCATAAATCTCCAAACTAAATTTAAATTACATTAAAGTTACCATTATTCTCAATTTATCCTTTCGAGGTCATCAAAAAAAACCTGACATAAAGTTAACAATTAAAGTAAAATAGAGTTACTTTTTAACAATTGACTGTATGAGTGAACAAGCCATAACTGTATTACTACAACGCGTCAAAGCAGGTGAAAAGGAGTTGTTGAATGATATTTATTCTAGGTTGTATGCCGACATTAAAAATATTGCCCAATTTCAGATCAACAAATTAAATACTGGAGAAACCATTACTCCGACAGTATTGGCTCATGATTGTTATATAAAATTACTCAAGCAAAACAAAGTCAACATCAAAGACAGTAGTCATTTCCTTAACTGTTTATCTATCAGTATGAGGCAGTTATTGATAGATGTTTATCGGTCTAAGTTAGGTTCTAAACACAACCACATTGATTTTACTCAAGAGTTTGGAGAGGTGCCGGGCACTACAGATATTGATTTTAAAATTTTGGAACTTGACAGGTTGCTTGCAAAGGTTCAAAAGATTAACAAAAGCTATGCCACAATCTTAAATTATAAAATAATTTTATCCATGACATTCCCTGAAATTGCAAAAGTTATTGGTAAATCAGAAAGGCAGACCATCAGAATATGGAACCAAGCCAAATCATTGTTAGTTGCATTATCAAGAGAAAAATAATGTAACATGAGTGAGGAAAATACACAAGTTTGGCAAAAGGCAACTAATATCTATGCGGATATTTCAGAGTTGTCTGTTAAAAAAGCCATCTCATATGTCAACAGTTTAACTGATTTAGATGAAAAAATTAAACAAGCTGTGATTACTCTTATAGGTTCAGGCAACCAAGCTTCGGTCTATATACAAGAAAAATTGACTCCTGATTTGAGTGTCTTATCTACAAATGTTTTAGATTATAAAATTGGAACTTTATTGGGTGAATATGAACTCCTGGAAAAACTAGGACAAGGTGGCATGTCTCAAGTTTATAAAGCTAAAAGGTTAAATGATGAACCGCAAAAACAAGTGGCTATTAAAATATTTTCACCAAAAAATTTCACGCCACAAATGTTAGAACATTTTATTAATGAACAGAATATTCTTGCCAGTTTTAATCACCCTAACATTGTAGATATGCTGCATGGTGGCAAAACAGAGGATAATATTACTTACTTGGTAATGGAATTAATAGAAAATGCAAAGTCAATTAACCAATACTGCAAAGAAAACAATAGTACAAATAAAGAAAAAATAAGGTACATATACCAATGTGCCAATGCCTTGAGTTATTCACATGCCAATTTAATTATTCACAGAGACTTAAAACCTGATAATATATTAATTGATGAGAATAAAACATTGAAAATTGTGGATTTTGGAATTGCCAAACTTATCAATAGTGATTTAAATAGTGATAATACAACTATTTTGGCATTAACTCCCAGTTATGCTGCTCCAGAACAAATAAACTCAAAATCAATTAGTATTAAAACCGACATTTTTTCATTGGCAGTAGTCGCATTAGAATTATTAACCAATCAACGAGTTTTACCAAAGGATCGGCTATTAAAATCCTGTGTGCAAGATGATAAGGTCATAGATTGTTGCTTAAAATTGTTGAGTGTTGATAAAGATATAAAAAATGTATTACGCAAAGCTTTGCAGGCTTGCCCCAATGATCGATATGCCAGCATGCAATCTTTTGCTGATGATTTACAAAATCACCTACAACATAAACCTGTTACAGCTACCTCACAATCTGTCTACTACCGTATTAAAAAATTTGCTCAAAGAAATACAGCATTATTTATTAGTATCACTGCTTTTATTGTACTGCTGGTTATCGGCTTTGCCATTACATTGTGGCAGTACAACAAAATCACAGAGGAATCAAGCAAGGCACAGCATGTTAAACAATTTATGTTAGATTCTTTTAATGTAACCAATCCTAATATCAGTCTAGGCAATGCTTTAACAGCCAACGAAATTTTAAAAGTAGCGACCAACAAATTAGATGAAAACCATAAACTGGATAAAGACATTAAATTTGAATTGTATCAATCTTTGGCAATTGCTTATAAACAATTAGGGCTTGCCAATGAGGCCATTACCCTGCTTAAGAAATCACTTCAAATTAATAAAGATGACAGCAAATCTATTGCTTTTTTAGCAGCCAGTTATCTACAAGCAGAGGAACAGAGTGCTTTGAATAAACTTTTATCTGACACAAATGAAACTAAATTTCACTCAAAAATTGATCAAGCTAGATTCAGCCTTGTCAGAGCTGAAAATCTGAGTAAAAATGGCTATGGAGAAGATGCCATTGCATTAATGACTAAAATTCAGAACTTAGAAGGTATTAAGCAATCAATACAAGAACAAATAAAAATTCAACTCGTATTATCAAATATATACTATGAAATGTCTAATTATACAAAAACCATAAAAATCTTAAAGTCTATTCTGTCAAAAACACAACTGCCGCAAACCCATACACTAATTTTGAAAACTCGTTTAGATTTAGGCCGTACTTATAACACCATGGGAGAACATCAGTTAGCTCTAGAACAATTCACCCAAATTGAGTGGCTTTATAAAAAAATACTTGGGGACAAACACCCTGATTTAGGGACTTTATATTATCGAATGGCAAGCAGTTATAAAGCTACTGGACAAATACAAAAAGCCCGTGAATATGCTCAACTAAGCTATAAAACCAATGTCACTATCTTTGGTTCAAAGGGATCTCAAGTAGCAAATTCACTAAATATGTTGGCAGTACTGGCACAAAATGATGGTCAACTAGATAAGGCCATTGAACTAACCGAAGAAGGTATTGAAATACTTAACATATCCTATGATTCGGATTTCCCACAATTATTGGATCTGAAAACCAATTATGCTCATTTGTTGGGTTTAAAGAAGCAGCACAAAAAAGCATTTGAGATACTCAGTCAAGTTTATACTATCCAAGAAGAAAAAATTGGACCAAATAATTTTTCAACGCTTAATACAGAAAGTAGCCTCATTTCTGCACTCATTTCTCTAAAAAAAATAGCAGAAGCCAAGGAGTTGATTTTAGCTCATATTAAACGTCTAGAAAGTCATATTAACTCTAAAAACATATTGATATTAAATGCCTATACTTTACTGGCACGTGTTTATGCCCATACCAAAGAAAGGCAAAAAAGACTGGGTACCTTTTTAGCAATGGAAAAGAAAAAAATAGTTGATGAGTCAAATCCCTATTATGTGATTATATTATTTAATATTGCACAGTCGTATAACCAAGTTGATAACATAGAAATGGCAGAACAATATTTTAAAAAAGCCTTCCAGTACAATGCACGCATCTATCCAGATACACACATATCAACTTTACAGATGAAAGTACAGCATGCAAAATATTTATATGACCATCAAAAATATGATGAGGTTGAAGAAACAATAAGTACAGTTAAGCAGGTAATCAAACAGCAAAACTACAACAGTCCTCAACTTGATTCTTGGATAAAGGAACTGCAAACAAAATTATCCAATAAAAAATAAATCTCTTTACTCAAATCCATTGCTAAATATTAACTCAGAAACTGCTCGGGTTGTAATTCTATTCAAGTGTTGTTGGAGTGTAAGCAATAGAGCATATAATTGGTCAATAAGTTTTGCTTGAGTTTTCATAAGTTCAATAAAAAAGCCTCAATAAGAGGCTTTTTTAAACACCGTAAAAAATCAAATTTATTGCATTTCTTTCTGGCATTTCATAGCAACGGCTAACATATCGGCCTGAAGCTTTTCAGTATCACCAGCTGTTGTGTGAGCTAATATAGCTTCATAATCTGTATTTTCAACATTACATTTGCATGACTTTAATATTAAATCTTTAGACGCCTCTGGCATTTGATCTACTTGCGTATCACATGCTTTTAAAGCCTCTTCTTTCATTTGGTCCGCAGTCTTCGCTGAAACCATAAAAGTTAAAAACAAGCTTAATATAATTAGTTTTTTCATAGTTAATTCTTCTTAATATAAATAAAGGAGCTACATACTAACAAAAAAAATATTATTACTTTGTACTAAATGGGAGGAATACATGATAAATTTGTCAAAAATACAAAGGTTTAACGATTTTTTAAGATTGTTGTTAAGGGCTTTATAACTACTTACCCCGCCTCTCATCCTCGCAAAGATGCACCAAGAGCTTGTCCGAGAACAGAAATTTACTGCGGAAAAGTTGAAATTGGTCATCTTTTCACCTAATTTTCTATATCGGGATTTTAGTGTTTATTAGAGGCTCCTTAACCCAGTTTTTTTAAAAGTTATTTGCTCATTTTCATAACTAACACTTATATGGTCACCATTGACAAATTGCCCTGATAACAAAGCTTTTGATAACGGGTTTTCAAGTATGTCTTGAATCGCTCGCTTCAAAGGTCGTGCTCCATAAACAGGGTCATAGCCAACATCGCCGATATAATCTAAGGCACTTTTATCCACATCAAGAACAATTTCTCTTGGAATTAAGCGTTTTGCCAACGATTTAATCTGTAAGGCTGCAATCTTGCGAATATCGCTTTTACTCAATGGGTGAAATACCACTATATCATCAACACGGTTGATAAACTCTGGTCTAAAGTGCCTACCGACAATCTCCATAACCGATTTTTTCATGTCATTGTAGTCACCACCTGCTTTTTCTTGGATAATATCTGAACCAAGATTGGAGGTCATGATGATTACGGTGTTTTTAAAATCAACCGTACGCCCTTGACCATCAGTTAGACGACCATCATCGAGTACTTGTAATAAGATGTTGAACACATCGTGGTGTGCTTTTTCAACTTCGTCCAATAAAATGACAGAATAGGGCTTACGTCTGACTGCTTCGGTTAAATAGCCGCCTTGCTCATAGCCAACATAGCCTGGTGGTGCACCAATTAAGCGAGCCACCGAATGTTTTTCCATAAATTCTGACATGTCTATTCGCACCATCGCATCGGTGGAATCAAACATAAAGTCAGCTAAGGATTTACATAACTCTGTTTTGCCCACGCCTGTTGGACCTAAAAACAAAAATGAACCAATTGGACGGTTTGGGTCTGATAATCCTGCTCGTGAACGACGTATTGCATCAGATACTGCAACTACAGCCTCTTCTTGACCAATTAAACGTTTATGAATTTCTGCTTCCATCTGCAAGAGTTTGTCTTTTT
>JAMOMJ010000367.1 GCA_027067135.1 Cyclobacteriaceae bacterium | reverse complement strand
TCCTCTCAACTTACGGAAAAATTAAAAGGGAAAATAATGGTTAATTATGTAACTACGCGAGGAGAGGAAGTTCAGCAATCTGGACAAGGAGAAAACTTGTTTTACAATTTATTAAAAATGATGCCCGTGGATGATGTAACCGAAAAAAATGCTGATGGTGATTACATACCATATTTCAGCGGCATTAATCAATATGTAAGAAACCCTCTTTACATTGCTTCCAAAATAGATAAAGATAGAAAAGAAAAAAGATTGATAGGGGGGCTAGATTTAGAATATGACATAAATGAAGATTGGAGTGTTAATACATCCGTTTCTATGGATAAAATGAATTTTAATTATATTGAATATTATCCCAAAGGTTACGAAACTCCAACCCCAAATCCGGATGTAAACGATGGTTATATGTTTGTTAGAAATTCTGACAAAGTGCGTTACAACTACAGCGCACAACTGAATTATCAAAAAGAATTCGGTAATTTCAAGTTCAGGTCGTCCCTTAAATACCTTTATGAAAATATTGATTACACCAGAACTGATGCTCAAGGTTCTAAATTTGCGGCTGCAGGAGTTTATTCCATGAGCTTATTAACCGACCTTAAAGATGTTGACTCATACCTTTATGAAATTAGAAACCAAAACTACTTTCTATCTTTTGACGTTGATTGGAAAGATAAAGTAATTTTCAGTGGATTATTAAGAACCGACCGTAGCTCATTGTTCGGGGAAAATAATAGAGATCAGTTGTTTTACAGAACATCTCTTGCATATCGCTTAAGTGAAGATTTGGATAAAGACTGGATTAACGAACTAAAATTAAGAGCTTCGTACGGTACCGCCGGATTGAGACCAAGATTTGGAGATATTCACGAAATCTTCCAAGTAACAAGCGGAGGAGTTATTACCTTAATTCAAATAGGTAACCCTGATCTTAAATCTCCCACTATTTCAGAATTTGAAACCGGTTTTGATTTTAAATTTATGGATAACTACAGTTTTAGTTTTTCATATGCTAATTCATACACCCGGGATGCATTGTTAGAAGTTCCTCTTTCCGGTGCCGTACCCGGTTACTCACAAGTACAAAATGCAGGTGATACGAAATATACATCGTTTGAATTTACCTTCAATGGATCACCTATTAAAAAAGATGACTTTGAGTGGAACGTAGGAGCAATTTTTTCAAAAGTAAAAAATACCTATGCAAAACTCAATATAGCTCCATTTAACAGGTCATTTGGAGGCACTCTGTTCGATGATGCTCCTGCAATTAATGTTTTTCGAGTTGAAGAAGGCATGCCATACGGTGCTATTTACGGTAATATGTTGGCCACATCATTGGACGACTTAACTGTAGATGATAGTGGCTTGGTGATTAATGAAGGTTTATATTTGCCTTTAAGTGCTTTCACAATTAATGAAGATGGATATGTTATTGTAAAAGCTCATGATGGCATCGCTGGTCCGGTTGGCACCGGTGAGCAAGCGATTCGCATTTGGGATCCCGAAACCGGAACTCCTAAATTAGGTTTAATAGGTGATACTAACCCCGATTTTAATTTAGGAATTACAAATACTTTCTCATATAAAAACTTCACCTTATATACTTTGGTTGACATCCAACAAGGTGGCCAGATTTATAACTATACGAAACAATTAATGTTCTATCATTATCGCCATAAAGACCAACAGGATTTTGCCGAGAAAGGACAACCCGTTACCTACTCCGATGCATCTTCAACCATATATAATGCTGCAAATCCCATAGATTACTTTGTCGAAGATGCCAGTTATATTAAAATAAGAGAAATATCGTTATCTTACAATCTTGACAGTAAACTTCTTGGTAAAAAGAGTTTGATAAAAGGAGTTAGGTTTACATTATCCGGAAGAAATTTATTTACATTTTCTAAATACTCAGGCTGGGATCCTGAGATTGCTATTGCTAACAATCCATACTTCAAGTATGATGATTTTGCATATCCGAACTTCAGAATTTTCTCTGGTTCAGTAGAAGTTAAATTTTAAAAATTTGATACGATGAAAAAAATATTAATATTTCTTTTGATTGCACAAATAACTGTTTCGTGCTCAAAAAAGCACTTCAACATCGACAATCCAAATTATCCCATTGCTAAAGAGGTTTTAGCGGATGCTAATGATTTTAAAAATTATAACATTTCAAATCATAACTCGTTGTTTCAGGCCCAAGTCAGCTTATCCGGTGTCTTTTTTAGAGGGCTTTCGGATCAGTTCACAACTACAAATGCCTATCTGGGATTCTGGACATTTACTGATGAACCCAGAAGATCTTTACCAAATAGCACCGCCAATGACGATCTCCCTTATCAAATGGGGTACCCTTGGGGTAAGTTTAATGAAATTATCAATAATGCTAATATCATTCAAAAAACCATAGAATCCGATGGCCTTGTAATTAATGATGACAATACTACAAAAAATGAACTGGCTGGTTCATACTTTGATAAAGGTGTGGCACAAGGTTATCTTTCTATGATTTACGATAAAGCTTTTGTTGTGAATTATGATACGGATGTTAACAATTTACAGTTCAAAAGCTATACTGAGGTACTTGATGCCGCAATTCAAAATATCACAAAAGCTATTGATTTGGCCAATCAAGTAAATTCGTTTCAGTATCAAATTTATAAAGATGGCCCTATATTAGACAAAAACGAGTTTATAAAATTAGCAAATGCTTATATGGCTAGATTTTCCATAGCAATAGCTCGTAGCGATGCAGAAGCTGCTAATTTAGATTATAATCAAATTTTGAATTATGCAAATAATGCTATTGATGCAGATTTTTGGCCGCCTTCAAAAGAAAACGTTTTTTACAATAACCTACAAGATTGGTCATTGTATATGTTGTCAGACGGATCAGGATATATGCCTACTGATATAAAAATTCAACACTTGTTTGACCCTAACTACCCAGTTGAATATCCTACTCAATCTGGAGTTGTTCTTCCTCCCGCAAACAGTAATGATCCAAGATTAACGGATTACTATGAATATGTAGGAGGAAATTTTGGTTACTTGAGAGAATCCAGGGGAAGACATTTATTTTCCAGCTATCGACATATTCGCTTTTGGGATATGAACTGGGAAAATAGAGACGGATTACAAGTTCAAATTTTTCCGAAAGCTGAAATAGACTATATCAAAGCAGAGTGCTATTATCGAATGGGAGATTATGCTCAAGCCGTCGCAATTTTAGACCAAAGCCCTAGGATGACTGTAGGAGGTCAAAGTACGACTCCGGCTAAAGATAATGTCCGAAATGCTCTATTTTATGAATATTCCATTGAACTTGATTTAAATAGTGGAATGGCTGTAAATTGGGCTTTCATGAGAAGACATGATCTTCTTCAAAGAGGGACCGCAATTCACTATCCTGTTCCTGCAAGTGAATTAGAAGTTGTTCAACATCCCATCTATACATTTGGAGGTGATGCCAATGCAGATCAGGATGGAACATCAGACGGATCAAATAGTTGGAAGGTAATTAATTTGGTTTATTAATCTCATTTATATGATAACAAAAGCCACCGAGTTCGGTGGCTTTTGTTATTTAAAATAATTACATCATGAATAAAGCTTTAGCTATTTTCATAATTAAGTCATCCATTTTTTTGATTTTATCCTGTAAAAAAAACAATACCTGTACATTTTCTTCTGCCGAGCTGAATATTAGCTTTATTATAAATGAAGAAATTCCTAAAAACTCATATATTACAATAGAC
Source organism: Cyclobacteriaceae bacterium (assembly GCA_027067135.1). Classification (GTDB taxonomy): domain Bacteria; phylum Bacteroidota; class Bacteroidia; order Cytophagales; family Cyclobacteriaceae; genus JAKISE01. The sequence continues at coordinate 2,443 of JAMOMJ010000367.1, read as the reverse complement.
AATCGTAAGTTTGTGTTCACTACCGACATAAAATTGATAAACAATCAACACATGATACCTTCCGATAAATTTATAATTCATAAAAAAGGTGGAGAAAAACCAATTATTGAAAAAAACAGTAACATTTATATAGGCATAAGTTTGTGGGAAAAGCTAAAAAAACAAAATGAATACATTTTAATATCTCCGTCAATGCTGCTTACAAAGGGGGCTTTAAAAATCAAAAGAAAAGATAATAAAGAAATTACAATTTCAATTCCTTGTGAACTCAAAAAAAATTTAGTGATTCAGACTAAAGCCTTGAATTAAACCAATAATTCTTCTTATATTTGTAGTTAGCAAACAAAAATCATATTCAGATGAGAACAAAGTTAAAAGGATTCTTAACGCTAGTGCTGGCGTTTGCATTGCAAGCGACCTTTGCACAGCAAAAGGTATCCGGAACGGTAACCGACGCTCAAACGGGCGAGCCGTTACCCGGAGTGAACGTAGTTATTGAAGGTACGCAAAAAGGTACCGTAACGGATTTTGACGGGAAATACAGCATCACCGCTTCCCCCGACGATGTATTGATCTTCTCATACGTAGGTTATAACGAAAAGAAAGAAAAAGTCGGAAACAGAAGCATGATCGATGTTAAACTGGTGCCCGGAGAGACGTTAGGAACGGTAGTGGTGGACATTTCCGGCCAGAAAAGAGAGGTGAAGACACTTTCTTACGCGGTTCAAAGCGTTAAGGCCGAACAATTGGAAATCTCTGACATAAGCAATGTAGGTAGTGCTATCAGTGGTAAAGTAGCAGGAGCTCAAGTACTCGATCAAGCCGGATCAAAATTAGGCGAAAAACCTAAAATCAGAATACGAGGACGAATTGCTTTGAGTACTGATGCCGATCCTTTATATGTTGTTGACGGAGTGCCAACAACGGATCCTTCATTTGTAGATCCCGATGATATAGCTTCAATGGAAGTTTTAAAAGGTCCCAACGCAACGGCCATTTACGGACAACGAGGAGAAAACGGAGTTGTTGTCATTACTACAAAAAGTGGAAAAAAAGGAAAATTCGGTATAGATATTAAAAGTAAGGTAACTTTTGAAAAAATCGCTTATTTGCCGAAATATCAGGACTGGTATGGACAAGGTTATGCCGGCGACGCTGAATGGCTGCAATTTGACATTAATGCCGCTCCCTATAATTGGGGGTACAGCTATCCCGAATGGAGTGATCCGGCATTTCAAGGAGCATATTTTATAAAAAGAACTTATGCCGATGAAAGCTGGGGACCTAAATTCGATGGTCGTGATTACATGCCTTGGTATGCTTGGATACCCGGAAGTCCTTACTTTGGAAAGACAGCAAAATGGGAAGCACAACCTAATAATGTAACCGATTTCTATAACACAGGTGTTTTCTTTAAAAACAGTGTTGCTATACATTCTTCCGGTGAAAAATATAATGGTAGAATTTCATTTTCCAACTTAGATCAGAAAGGAACAATTCCTTACTCAACTTACAAAAGATACTTTTTAAACTCATCATTCACATTCAATTTAACAGATAAGTTCAAAGTCGGACTCAGTGCTATATACTCGCAATTTAAGACACATGGTGATTTTAATGATGGGTATGCCAATCAAACATCAGGTTCATTTAATCAATGGTTTGCTCGTCAGACGAATATGGAAATTCAAAAAGAATTAATGGACCTCAAATCACCCGAAGGATATCTTGTATCTTGGAACATGTGGGGACCTTATTACGGCAACCTGTTACCCGGTGTTGGTTTCTTCTCACCCGAAAGTGGGAAAAAGCCCGTGTTCTGGTTTAACCCATATACTTGGCTTGACCGGTATGATAGGAATCGAGATGGAACTGATATCGCTGCCAATTTTTGGGGTCAATACGACTTTAATGATAAATTAAATCTCAAAATTCAACTAACAAGAAATCAGTTTATTTTTCACTCAGCTTTTAGATTACCATACGAAATAGAATATTCATCTGCACACGATGCATTCACTAGTTATGTTAACAGCTTTGGTGAATACAATTCAAGAGGCTATGAAGACAATTACAATGCGTTTTTAAACTATGCAGAACCGGAACTTTCTGAAGATTTATCATTAGAATTAATGTTAGGAACTACTTTAAGAACATTTAATAGGTCTAGTGAGGAAAACTGGATGAACGCTGAGGATATGGAAAACGGATTAATTATTCCTGACGTTTATCGTTTTGATAACACCAAAAAACCTGTGGCAACGGTATTGGATGCCAGAAGAAAAAAAGTCTTCTCCCTATTCTCAAAAGCCACTTTAGGATACAAAAATCTCATGTATCTTGAAGCAACATTAAGACAGGATTGGAGTTCTGCATTATTTCCCGACAATAACGGATATTTATATTATTCCACTGGAGGATCTATCATATTTAGCGAGTTGGA
>JAMOMJ010000366.1 GCA_027067135.1 Cyclobacteriaceae bacterium | reverse complement strand
TACAGCTATACCTGGACAGGCGTTGGCTCAGGCATATATGCCCTGACAGCCGTGGCCACTGATGATGGAGGAGCCACAGGTACCTCAACAGCAGTAAATATAACGGTAGGTTCCCAAGGGCCTTTTGGCGGCACGGCCTGGGCAGTACCGGGCACAATAGAAGCCGAAGATTATGACGAAGGCGGAGCAGGCGTGGCTTATTTTGATACCTCAGCGGGAGGCTCTACAGGAGGTGAAGCTCATACGCTTCGTGCAGATGATGTGGATGCAGACACCTCTTGGGTTGATCCTGCTGTAATTTGGGTATCGACAGCAGCCACCGAATGGTTAGAATATACGATAAATATAGCAGCTACAGGAGGCTATATTATTTCGGCCGGAGTAGCAACCACCGAAACAACGGCTGCCTATAAAATTTATATTGATGGTGATTCTTTAACACAAGTAAGTATCCCTAACACAGGCGACTGGTCAACCATTACGGAAGTTATCAGTGCAGAAGTTAACCTAACAGCAGGAGAACATATACTTAAGTTTGAAGTATTGGGAGGCTCTTATAATTTTGATAATATTAGTATTACCTCTACGTCTAATGCCAATCCTACCGTAAGCATTACCTCGCCTGCGGATGTAGCCACTTTTATAGCAGGAGCAGATATTGCCATAGAAGCCACCGCAGCCGATAGCGATGGCACAGTAACCAAAGTAGAGTTTTACCAAAACGGTAATTTATTGGGCGAAGATTTAACAAGTCCTTACAGTTATACGTGGGCAGGCGTTGGCTCAGGAAACTATGCGTTAACAGCCGTAGCCACCGATGATGGAGGAGCCACAGGTACCTCAACAGCAGTAAATATAACGGTAGGCTCCCAATCTCCTTTTGGCGGTACAGCTTGGGCAGTACCAGGCACCATAGAAGCCGAAGATTATGACGAAGGCGGAGCAGGTGTGGCCTATTTTGATACTACCCCTGGAGGTTCTGCAAGTGCAGAGGCTTATACACATCGTACAGATGATGTAGATGCAGACACCTCCTGGGTCGATTCGTCTGTAATTTGGGTGGCGGCAGCACCTGCCGAATGGTTAGAATATACCATAAATGTAGCAGCTACAGAAGGTTATATTATTTCGGCCGGAGTAGCAACCACCGAAACAACGGCTTTCTACAAGGTATATATAGATGGAGATTCTCTTACTCAGGTAAGTGTACCTAATACAGGAGACTGGTCAACTATAACAGAAGTTCCCAGTGCAGAAGTTAACCTAACAGCAGGAGAACATATACTTAAGTTTGAAATATTGGGTGGTTCTTTCAATTTTGATAATATTACGGTTACTTCAACTACGAGCAATGCCAACCCTACCGTAAGCATTACCTCGCCTGCGGATGCAGCCACTTTTACCTCTGGCGATGATGTTATAATTGAGGCCACTGCAGCTGATAGTGATGGAACAGTAACAAAGGTAGAATTTTACCAAAACGGTAATCTATTGGGCGAAGACCTGACAAGCCCCTACAGCTATACCTGGACGGGCGTTGGCTCAGGAAACTATGCGTTAACAGCCGTGGCCACCGATGATATGGGATCTACAACAACTTCATCGGCAGTAAATATTGTTGTGTCGCCTGTCGTATTGTCTTTGGAAGACCCATTTAATCAGGCAGGGTTGGAGATTACCTATTCCAGGTATGGCATAAGATTAGAAAGAAAAACACCTGATAAAGGAGTAGCTAATATACTCATTTTGGATGTATCCGGCAGGGTATTGTTTCAAAATGAGCGATTGAATTGGGTAGGAACAACAGAGGTAAGCTATATGTTTAATTTAGAAAAAATATATATCATCAAAGTAGAAAGTTTAAATGGGGTTTCTGTTGATAAAGTCATATTTAGGTAAAAACCTAAAGGGACTCAGGTTAAAAGCTGACAATCTCTAAGGTCAAACACAGTTAACAAACAATCAGAACTAATTTTTTAAAGGCTGCTTGAATAGGATAATCCTAAGTCAAGCAGCTTTTTATCCCGAACCGGTTATTTGAACAGATAATATGGTCTTACCCTTTGATGGCTGCTTTTTACATCGAACTGAAGTTAGAATATAACGATTTATTTTTTGATATATTCTTAAAAAAAACAGGGAAATTGATTCAGGTTACAACACATATAATCAAAAGGTTTTGTGAATAGATTAAGCCACTTAAACAATGTTGTCTGATTCATAAGATGTAAGCCTTTTTAGTCAAAATTTTAAAACAAAAAAATAGAACTATGAAAACAAAACAACAGTTTTTAGCCATCATAATGCTGATAATGTTTGTTGTATTCAATTTTTCCAGTTGTAAAGAAGATGAAGCCATTCCAATTAAGGATTTATCGGTTTTAGAAGTAAAAGCTGGCGATGTTTTACTGAATACAGATCAGGCAGCAACTGGTATAGCCACAGGGGCTGCTATTGTGGCTCGCTTTTCAGAAAATCTTGAACTGGAAAGCCTTGTTGAGGGGAGTATAACACTTAAAACAGGCGGAAATCTGGTTAACATAGACCTTACTGGTATAGGCAATAAGGTAACTATTACCCCTTTAGGTGGAATGCTTACTGGCCGTACATATACGTTAAATATAACCGAAGCAGTAAAATCTTACCAGGGAGTAAGGCTTACATCGGTAGGTTACGAATTTGTTGTTGAAGGAGAGATAGTTGTTGCACCATTGGAAATCAACAGTGTAAAAATGGATGGCAAAGAGCTTGACGCATCAGCAACTATAACAAATGTATCTACAGAATCTCCAATTGTGATTACATTTTCTTCGGCACTGGCCATTGCTACTGTAAATTCAACTTCAATTTCGCTAAAAGATGCTAATGGAGATCCGGTAGCTACCACCTTGGATTTAAACGGGCAGGTAGTTACACTTACTCCGGTTTCCACTTTAAGTAACCTTTCATCCTATACTCTGGAGTTAGCCAATACCTTGGAGTCAACCGAAGGAGGAAAGTATATAGCTGAAACCTTTGTTTTTACCACTGGAACCACAGCCCTTGTTCCCCCTCAAGCGGATAAACAATCAGCTTTTTGGAGGTTCAATGGTAGTTCAAATGATGCAACAGGTAATCAAACTACTCTAGTAGAACAATATACCTATGTAACGGACAGGTATGGAGTAGAGGGAGCTGCTGCCAGCTTTAATGGCGATGGCGATATTATGGAGGTATTAGGAGATGCAAGTTTAATGGCTTCCGATTGGACAATGTCTGTATGGGTAAACGTAGATGTAGCTGATTTGCCTGGTACACGATATTTTACAGGAATAGGGGTCGAAAATGGGTTTTATGTTGAAATGTACACAGGGTTTGAAAGCATGGGCTTTTATACCTCTAACGAAGATGCTCCTGGCTCAGGTGTTAATCCCGGAACAGCTTGGGGAAGCAAATCGTTAGATACAACCCCTGCCCAGGATAAAGTATGGACACACCTGGCCTTTACAATGGGTAGTGATGGTATAAGAAGAGGCTATATGAATGGTACTATGGTAATGGCAGATACACTAGGAGTGGGAGGAATGCTGTTTAATGCTGCACCAGCCGGAATAAATAACAACTTTGCTTTGGGATATATCTGTGGTACACAAAGTGCAGGTACCAGTTGGGCATTGTACGAAAACGATAAAAATGCTGGAGTTACTTACAAAGGCTTGTTAGATGATGTGCGAATTTTTACAACCGTACTTACAGCTCAGGAAGTAACCGATTTATATGATTTAGAAAAATAAAAATTACTTGGTTGATTACAAAAGTGTTGTCTCTTAGGAGGCAATGCTTTTTTTTACAATAAAACAATTAATGCTATACGTTACAAGAGGGTTCTTCGGGCAGGTTATACAAGCAAAACAGAAAGCATTATTGATTTGGAAGGTATTTTAATTTAGAGTTATTTAATGAACCTGTTAAGCAAAAATAGCAAATTAGTGATTTTTACATTATTCATATTATTATTTGTTGGGTGTAACAATAACCATTCAATACTTCCTGATAAAAAAGCACCGGTTAATAAAACACCCACATGTGATAAAGAGGGCGATCAACGGTCGTATCAACATGGAATAGACTTTATACCCATTGGCAACGAACAATACGCATTGGTATGGTCAAGTTCTGGTAGCCCCATTGATGTATCAAAAAGTACAGTATGGGAGCATGATGTGTACTATTCGCTAATTGATCCCGCAAAACCTGTTATTAAACCTATAAACCTTATTTCAAGAGAAGAAGCCCAAGAGCCTGCCAGCACGGCTATAAGTAAAGATGGCCATATTATGATTACAATGGAAGACGGATGGGACCCAACCATAGTGCTAGAACAACGATATGGCGTTTATAATAGTGATTTTACCCCCACTTCCAAAGCATACCCGCAAGTAGTGCCGGTAGCAGGCGGGCACTCAGGTCATGTGGCAGCTATAGATAACCGGTTTGTTATTTTCTATTCCGAAGAATGGGTATCAGGTGGAGGGGTAGATAACCTGGGCTCCGGAGATGATGTGTATGCAGCAATATACGACTCCAATGGCAATTTCTTGTTTCAAAAAAATATAGCGGTAGGCACCACCACCAGAGATTGGTGGCCTTGGGTAGAAGGCTCAGACAACTACGCCTGTATGATTTGGCAGCGTTTTGTTAACAATGAAATATATTCAGACCTGATGATTAGCATATTAAATCCACTTACAGGTGAGTTTACCGTTACTGAAAAAAAAATTGAAACAAATATGGAATACTATACCTATAGTTTAGCTGCTATTCCAGAGTTAGATCAGTTTTTGATAATGGGTGTACATAAAGATGGTACCGGATTTGGCATACTACTGGATAAAAATGGCAACGAGCTAAGCAGAAACGATAACCTGCCACCAATTGTTAGAGAATCCCAGCCCGCATTACGAACCATTAATGGCAACCTGTTTATTGCCCAGGCAAAAGCAGATGGAGGTATAATGATACTAAAAATAACAACCAACATTGAATTAGAAAAAACCATAGACGATGCCTATATATGGGGATATGGAGGAACCGATGGTATATGGATGAACGATAAGCAGGTATATATGGTATCCCTATCTAACTGTGGGCTGGTTCAAAAAAAGTTTAGCTTAAATGAATGAAAGGTATTGTGCAAAGCATATATTTATTTTCACCTAACCTAGTTAGAGCCCGTCTATAAAGTAAGTATTCAGGTCGGACGATAGTCAGACCTCCACTATTTTTTAACGAAAAAAACGAACTTTATAGACAGACACTTCTAGTTATACTCTAATTAAAAAAAAGATAAGCCTGAAGAAGTAACATAAACCGAAAAAAATATGAAAATCGAAAAAAAATTGCATAATAGAATTATAGATACAATAAAAATAGTTCGGAGTGTACTGTTAGTGCTATTAGTTGCATCCATTTTTTCGTGCAACAAAGAAGAAGTTAAAAAGGAAAATAAAAAGCCTGAAATTACCGGAACCCCAAGTTCAAGCGTAATAGCCGGAGAAGAATACATGTTTCAGCCCTCGGCTACAGATGCCGATGGAGACGAACTAACATTTAGGGTTAGCAACCCACCAAACTGGGTAAGTTTTAATGAAGCCACAGGAGCTTTTACCGGAACCCCAACCGAGGCAGATGTTGGTACCGCAAGAGGCATTACAATAAGCGTAACCGATGGAGTAGCCTCGGCCTCGTTAAAGGTATTTAACATTACCGTTATTCCTAGTAATCAGCCACAAGTAGAAATTATCATCCGAACCGAAGAAAACCTCCACTCTCCGGATGATGTAACAACCCTTATTAACAGAGCCGTAGAAAATGGCATAACAATAATTAGTGTGGGTGCTAAACAAGATGAAGACACATCCATTAAATCAGGTGCAGCTTTTTACAATAGTGCCATTGCCCCAATAGCTGCCGGATATGAATCGTTTGATGTGTTGGCAGACCTGATACCAAAAGCGCACCAGGCAGGTATTAAAGTAAGGGCATGGCTACCGCAATTTCATGACCAGGTGGCATTTGATAAAAATGCGGCCTGGCAAATGATGAAACTTGAAAATGGCAATGTAGTACCTGTAAGTGGTAAAGAGTATTTTGTAAACCCATTGCACCCCGATGTGCAAGCCTACGAGCTATCTATTATAGAAGAAGTATTGAAAAACTACGATATGGATGAAATAGTATTGGATTGGATTCGGTTTGATAATTATAATATGGATGTAGGTGATTTTACAAGAACTGCCTATAATAATCAGTTTGGCTACGACCCGATTACCATAAATTTTGCTACTGATAATGCAAAACGAACGGAATGGAATGATTGGAGAGAACAAGGCCTGGCCAATTATTTTGGAAAGGTAAGAGATTTAGTTAATGCAATTAAGCCAAATGTAAAACTAGGCGTATATGTGCTTTCGCCCGAATGGCGCGAAGTAGGTCAAAACCCCTCTTTATTTAAAGATTACATAGACAATATTAGCCCTATGGCCTATTACGATGATTGGGGTTATTCACCCGATTGGGTTTACAGGTCAGGTGGTATTTTATCAACAACCTACCAAAAAGTAGGTGATGTACCCATAATGCCGGCTTTCGATACAGATTACCCATTGGATGTATTTGAAGATATTTTTGATGCGTTAGAAGCCGATTATCCAACCGTATATGCTATATCTTTTTTTGAATATGGAGAGTGGAATGAAAGTAAATTCAACAATTTAAAAAATATTAGAGATAACTTGGGCTTTCCGAAATAGAGGTATGGCCTAAAAAAGCCAATTCCTTAATACCTTAAATCCGCAAGGTAAATCTATACAAGCCTTAATTATCATTCAGTCATTTGCTCGGTATTTGGTACTCACCAATATTCAACATTGTTTCTCCCGAAAAAGACGGGACAGGCTGTTCCAAATACCTGTGCGAATGCCTGACTAACAGCATCTTAAAGCTTTCATAACGAAGTCCCTTGCGGATTTAAGGTAATAAACAAAACATGTTGTTTATTATAATCCCAAATAGTGGCAAAACAACGTTTATGCTGCTATTTTTACCTTAATCTAACTCAAAATTTATTACTGCTTAACCCAAATCTCAACCTTGACTTGACACTAGCTAAAAACGCTAAAAAAAGCATAGC
>JAMOMJ010000365.1 GCA_027067135.1 Cyclobacteriaceae bacterium | reverse complement strand
TTCATCAGGAGTAATACTAGATGATTTCAAAAAAATAATAGAAATCACCATTGTAGTTTGAATTTATTCATCGTAATATTGCAATATTATATCTAATAAGAATATGGGAGTCACAAAAACTGATCTATTTTCAGAAATACAAAATGATATTGCCAAGGCAGCTAAAGCCTTTGCTCACCCGGCTAGAGTAGCAATTATTCATTACTTGCTCAAAACTAATGCCTGTGTAAATGGCGATTTGGTACAAGAACTAGGGTTAGCTCAAGCAACCATTAGTCAGCATTTACGCGAGCTCAAAGACATTGGAATTATTCAAGGAACCATAGAAGGTGCCAGCGTAAGTTATTGCATTAATTCTACTAGGTGGAATGAAATTCAAGCACAGTTCAACGAAATATTTAATCAATACACAACTCCCCCAGCAGTTAAGTGCTGCTAATACAATCACTCTAAAAACATCTATAATGAAAGCAGAAGAAGAATTAAAACAAGTTGTTAAAGACAAATACAGTGAAATCGCTTTGCAGGACAAGGGCACAAATGCCTCCTCTTGCTGTGGAGCCACCACTCCTTCTAATAAAGTCTATAATATTATGATGGACGATTACACCGAAGTAGATGGTTATGTTTCAGATGCAGATTTAGGCTTAGGCTGTGGTTTGCCTACTGAATTCGCAAAGATTGCCAAAGGCGACACCGTTATTGATTTAGGTTCTGGGGCAGGCAACGATTGCTTTGTAACTCGCCACGAAACAGGAGCTGAAGGTAAAGTGATTGGCATTGACTTCACTCCTACTATGATTCAAAAGGCACGCATTAATGTAGATAAATTAGGCTATAATAATGTAGAATTTAGAGAAGGAGATATTGACGATATGCCTGTGGCCGATGGTACTGCTGATGTAATTGTAAGTAATTGTGTGCTTAACCTTGTGCCTAATAAGCCGAAGGTAATCAGTGAAATATTTAGGGTACTAAAGCCAGGTGGGCATTTTAGTATTTCAGATATTGTACTAGAGGGTCAGTTGCCCGCTGCTTTAAAATCAGATGCCGAAATGTATGCAGGCTGCGTGGCTGGCGCCATTCAAAAAGAAGATTATTTAGCTCAAATTGAAAAGGCTGGATTCAAAGATATTACCGTACAAAAAGTAAAGCCTATTGTCATCCCAGATGATATTCTTTCTAAATACATTTCAGCAGAAGAAGTGGCTAGTTTTAATAAAGGCAACACAGGGATATTAAGTATTTCTGTATATGCTAAAAAGCCAGGTGTGAAGCCTTTGAAAGCAATGGTACCTTTGGCAGACGTACAAGCAGCCGAGAGTTGCGAACCAGGAGGTAGTTGCTGTTAAATCAAAAACACTAATGAAGCGTCACTCTGAGCATTCCATGCGAAGAGTCTCTTTAACGATACGTATTGAGATTCTTCAGGCATAGCCTGAAGAATGACGCCATTAACTTGTATAGGTGCACGTTAGTTAACGTTTACAAAAAATAGATGAATACAATCCTTCACCCAACTTTAGCAAAGACTATTGCAAACCTCGATTTGGCTAGCATTCCCAATACAAGGAAAGAGTTGCTTCAACCCCTGATTGGCCATATCAAATCTAAACAGAAGAAAAACGAAGATATCAACCTCAATTTCATTTGCACTCATAATTCACGTAGAAGTCAGTTTAGCCAATTATGGGCACAGACAGCTGCCTATTATTATGGCATAGGAGTAAATTGCTTTTCAGGAGGAGTAGAAGTAACCGCATTTAATGAACGAGCTGTGGCTTCGATTGAAAGATCAGGTTTTAAGGTTTTATCCAATGGGAAAGGTAACCCTTTACACACGGTTTCATTTGCAGAAGAAGCAGAACCTTTAGTTATGTTTTCGAAGTTATTTAACGATTCTTCTAACCCTTCAACAAATTTTGCGGCTGTTATGACTTGCTCTCACGCTGATGAAAACTGCCCGTATATTCCAGGTGCAGAAGCTCGTATTCCACTTTTATACGAAGATCCTAAGGCCTTTGATGGCACAAGTAAAGAAGCCGAAATCTATGATAAACGGTCTTTACAAATTGCAACTGAGCTGTTTTATATATTTTCAAACATTCACAACAAATGAGTTTTCAACATAAAAAACTTAGCTTCCTCGATCAATACCTAACCGGTTGGATTTTCATTGCCATGGCCATAGGAGTTGGTATCGGGTATTTCTTTCCATCCTCGTCTGGGTTTATCAATTCATTTAGCAGTGGCTCTACTAATATCCCAATTGCCATAGGGCTTATTTTAATGATGTATCCTCCACTTGCCAAGGTTGACTACCAACTATTACCTAAGGTGTTTAAGAATGTAAAGGTGCTTTCAATTTCCCTCATTCTTAACTGGATTGTTGGCCCCATCTTAATGACGAGTCTTGCCTTAATATTCCTGCACGACTACCCAGAATATATGGTTGGATTAATTCTAATTGGATTAGCACGCTGCATTGCCATGGTATTAGTGTGGAACGATTTAGCTGATGGCAGTAGCGAATACGGAGCAGGACTTGTTGCCTTAAACAGTGTATTCCAAGTATTTGCTTATAGCTTTTATGCTTGGTTGTTTATCACAAAACTCCCTCCACTTTTGGGGTACGAAGGTACCATTGTAGATATTTCGATTGCCACCATTGCCGAAAGTGTTGCTATTTACTTAGGTATTCCGTTTTTAGCTGGCATATTAAGTAGGCTCATCCTAGTGAAAGCCAAAGGAGAAGAATGGTATCGCACGAAATTCATTCCAACCATTTCACCATTAACCTTAATTGCCTTATTGTTTACGATTTTAATTATGTTCTCACTCAAAGGAGAGCTTATCGTGCAAATCCCTTTTGATGTATTACGAATTGCTGTTCCTCTACTAATCTACTTTGGTTTGATGTTCATCATTGGCTTCTTTTTAAGCAAAGCTATGGGTGCCGATTATTCTAAAAACGCAGCCATTTCCTTTACGGCTGCTGGCAATAATTTTGAACTAGCTATTGCTGTTGCCATTGCAGTATTCGGATTAAATTCTGGGCAAGCTTTTGCCGGAGTTGTTGGTCCTTTAGTAGAGGTTCCAGCTTTAATTCTATTGGTTAAAGTGTCGTTTTGGTTAAAAGATAAGTATTATAGTAATAGTTAAGCATTTTAGCCAAATAATATTTTACTATATTAAATTACTAAAAAAGAAAGCGATTATTGAACAAAAACTAGATGACGCATTCAAAATCTATTCACAGAACTAGAAGTAAAAAGCTAGGATTGCCGGAACTCATTGCAATTGCCCTTGGGGGTATGGTTGGGGGTGGCATTTTTACCATTTTAGGTATATCTGTTTCAATGATAGGCATGCTTACCCCTGTAGCCATTATCATTGGTGGTATCATAGCTGCAATGGCAGCCTATTCTTATGTAAAACTAGGGTTGTATTACCGTGACGAAGGAGCTACTTATTCGTTTTATAAAAAAACCTATGAAAACACTCCATTTGCTGCCTCCGTTATCGGATGGTTTGTAATTTTTGGGTACATAAGCACATTGGCATTATACGCCTATACATTTTCGGCCTATGCAACAAGTAGTTTATCATTTGGGGATGATATTTGGATTCGGAAAGGAGTAGCAATTGGTATCATTGTGCTTTTTACATTAGTGAATGTTTGGAGCGTAAATGGAATGGGTAAATTGGAAGATTTAATGGTATATACCAAACTTATTATTCTCACACTTATATCAATCGTGCTTATCCAGCATAGCAATGTTGATACCTCAACCTTTATACAACATATGAAAGTGGATGCATCAAACTCGGGTGTACTTAATATCCTCATTGTTGCCTCCATCACCTTTGTTGCTTACGAAGGTTTCCAATTAGTTATTAATGCAGTGAATGAAATGAAGCAACCGGAAAAAAATATTCCACGAGCCATTTACTCTGCTATTGTACTGGCCATATTGATTTATGTGATTATAGCTGTTGGTGCTTTATTGGCTATTCCAGTTCAGGATATCATTCAAAATCAAGAGTATGCGCTTGCCGCAGGTGCTAATGATGTGCTTGGAAGCATTGGCCGTAACCTAGTAATACTCGGTGCAATATTGGCCACAAGTAGTGCCATAAGTGGTACCGTTTTTGGTTCGTCAAGGCAAATGTCTGTAATTGCCAAAGATGGATTTATGCCTAGTTATTTAGCCAAACGCAAAAATAATATACCCATTAATGCCATTATTACGATGGCTGTTTTTGCTTCTATACTTATACTTATTGGTGGCTTACAGCTAATTCTTGAATTTGGCAGTGTTACTTTCTTACTAGTTTCTTTACTGATGGCATTTGCTAATTTCAAAATTCGTAAAGCTACCAAATCATCTTCTCTTATTACCTTAATTTCTATCCTAGGTCTACTCTTAGGAGGATCCTTGATTTTATATTATGAGATATCCCATAAAGCAAATCAAATGCTATTTATTCTAGCAATGTACGGTGTATTAATATTAGCTGCCTGGGGTTATACTAAAATTAGAAAGAAGGCGGTAATAAAAGAAGAAAGCCTATGATAGCTAAAGCTTATACACTCGTACCTTCCGATACCGTTTAGAATTTGAGTTGCTATCCACAGCTAGATAACTCACTACTTTGCCAATTTTAATATCCTAAAAGCACCTTTGGCTACTAAAAAGAATACTAAGGAGCCAATGGCTAAATCGGGTATGCTAGATTGTGTATAGTACACAATAACCGCTGCCAAAATTACCCCTAGATTGGCAATTATATCGTTTGAAGTAAAAATCATGCTGGCCTTCATGTGTACTTCATCAGTTTTGGCACGTTGTAGTACTAAAAGTGAAGCCACATTGCCAATTAAAGCCAGAATTGATATCACAATCATGGTTTGAAACACAGGTAAATCTCCTTGACCAAGTACCCGCCTGATTACCTCTGCAAAGCCAAGAACGGCCAATGTTAATTGAAAATAGCCGCTAATTTTAGCGATCTTCTTTTTGCGTGCAAGCAACCCTCCAACCGCATAAAGACTCAGGCCATACACCAACGAATCGGCTAGCATATCAATAGAATCAGCCACCAAGCCCATAGAATTTGAGATAAACCCCGTGACTAACTCAACCACAAAAAGGCCAAAATTAATGATTAGGATTATCCAAAGTGCTTTCTTTTGAATTCCCTTGTCTTTTGAGCTAGTCCATTCAGTTGCACTTGTATCAACTCTGGTAGAATTGAAATTTAGCTCATCAATCGAGGATTCAATATCATCCACTCCATCTGTATGAATAACTTCCAACAAGCGACCTTCGATATCAAATGTAAGCTCCTTTATTTGGGCAATTCCATCCAACTTCATCCGAATCATTTGCTCCTCAGAAGGGCAATCCATTTTAATAATCTTGAAGGTGGATTTTTTCATTGTGCTAAAATAGTTTAATTGATTATATGAAGGTGTTACTTAAAAGAGATTCTTCAAGCGAAGCCTTCAGAATGACGCGTATAAAAGACCGTCACTCTGAGCATTTTATGCGAAGAGTCTCCTTTACTAAAAGATGAGTTAAAATTTAAATCATTTGGCTACAGAAGTGAGATTCTTCGGGCGAAGCCCTCAGAATGACAGGAAGAAGAACGTCACTCTGAGCATTCTATGCGAAGAGTCTCTTGTTAATATGTCTACTACCAATCTTTAATTAGCTCCCATAAGTCATTAAAACCCGGATTAACGGATGTAATCAGTTCTAATTTAAAAATTCGTTTCTTCCCTTTGATATATTTTTCTCTGGCTATTGCAGATTCAATGTCATCAAACTCTTCGAAGTATAAAAGTTTGTGGCATTTATATTTTGCCGTGAAACTCGTTGGGTAAAATTCATTTTTGTGTTGCATAACCCTAGTCTGTAAGTCTGAAGTTACGCCTGTATATAATACAGCATTGCTTTTATTGGTCATTATGTAAACAAATCCGCCATACATACGAGGAACAAATTAAAAGTTTATTCTAGTAGTTCCTAATGAGACTTCACTGATTCAATAGAGATTCTTCAGGCGGAGCCTTCAGAATAACGTAGAGAAATATTATTCAGGGTTCCACTTAAAGTAGAACCCTGAATAATATACTAAAAACTAGAAATAGGTTCTCCAGACTTTATGCGATAAGCAGTCTCTACATTGGATACATAAATAAGACCATCGCCTCTTTCTGAGGTACGGCCATTACTGCTAATAATATCCACAATCTGATCAACCTTATCATCGTTACAAACAAGCTCAATTTTAACAACTGGACTATCTGTAATCTTAAAATCTAAAGACGGAAAGGCATCAGGACTCTTATATGAGCCTGTTCCTTCTGCTTTAGACAAAGTAATACAATCAAATCCGTGCTCTTTGAGCCCTTCAATAATCTGCTTAACCCGATTGGGCTTTATAAATGCTTTTATCTCTTTCATTTTGTCAGATTTTAATGTTCGTGCTCTAATTCACCTTTCACCAATTCCGAAGAAAGCATATAAGCACCCTTTACAACCACTTCTGCATTTTTAGGCAATGGGTTGGCAAAAGTAATTTCAACAAATCCTGCGTCCTTGATTCCTGTAGTCACATCAACTACTGTAAAAGAAAGTTTCTCATCGTGATTGTCTTCATCTTCCTCCTCATTGTGCTCCACTTTAATAAATACAAACGAACGGTTTCCTTCTTTAATAATGGCTTGTTCAGGAATCACATCCATCATTTTTTCGCTTTCTACAATTCTGCCTTCTACATATAAACCCGGCAATAAGTCGGTGCTAACCTTACTATCAATAATGGCATGCACATGCACTGCCTTAGGGTCGTCCTCAAACGTTCTACCAATAGTTTGAATGTGCGCTTCTATTAACTCTCCAGGTTTATTGGCAATGGTAAAATAAGCCTTTTGCCCCACCTTGATTTTGTAGATATCCTTTTCGTAAACCCTAAAATCTACATGTGTTTTGTCGTTATTGGTAATGTAAAACATATTAACCCCAGGATTCGCAAAATCTCCAATCCGCACATATATTTCTCCCACAAATCCATCGATGGGCGAAATAACAGGAACCGTAGGAAATAGTTCACCTTCTATCACTTTAGACACATTCAAATTCAAAAGTTTCAACTTCGCTTTCAGTCCTTTAATTTTTGATTGAGTAGAGTAATAA
>JAMOMJ010000364.1 GCA_027067135.1 Cyclobacteriaceae bacterium | reverse complement strand
ATTATTGATCCGGGTTGTTTTGATAACAAAGAAGAAACAGAAATTATTTCTTTTATTGAAGAACATGAGCTTTCGGTTAAATACATACTTATAACCCACGGGCATATTGATCATGTATTAGGGGTTAATTTTTTAAAAAGTAAACTCAATGCCCCCGTTTGGATACCTAAAGATGAAGAGACCACATATAATGCAGTACCTTCTTATGCAGGCTCCTATGGGTTCGAAAATTATAAACACACTCCAGCCGATTATTTAATTGAAGAGGGAGAAGAAATTAGATTTGGCAATTCCTCATTAACAACTATTTTCGCTCCTGGTCATTCTGCTGGTCATGCGGCATTTATTAATGTTGATGAAAATATATGTATTGGGGGAGACATACTTTTTAGTGGAAGCATTGGCAGAGTAGATTTACCAGGAGGAGATTATGATACGCTCATTAAAAGCATTAAGGAAAAGATTTTTGTACTTAATGATTCAATGGTAGTGTATCCTGGGCATGGGCCTACTACCACAGTTAAGCAAGAAAAAGCAACCAACCCATTTTTTATAGAAAATTAAAATGATAAAAAAACATATCCCGAATACCATTACATTAGCCAACTTGAGCTGTGGTTGCATTGGCATTGTGGCTTGCACTAAGGGCGATCTTGCGTTAGCATCTTATATGATTTGGCTTGCTGCTATTTTCGATTTCTTCGATGGGTTTACTGCCAGACTTTTTAAAGTCTCATCTCCTATTGGCAAAGAATTAGATTCTTTAGCCGATATGGTAACTTTTGGAGTATTACCGGCTTTTATCCTTTTTAGTATTCAAGAAAATTTAATATCAGGAGTTTTATCATACGTTTCTTTTGCCTTGGCTCTTTTTTCAGCATTAAGATTAGCCAAATTTAATATCGACACTAAACAGACCAACGGATTCATTGGCATGCCAACCCCTGCGGCTGCTTTTTTTGTTTCGGGTTTAGTTTTTTGGCCTAGCAATTCAAGTCTAATCGGAACATCTTCTAGTATTCTTTTTATCAGCATTGCCTTATCGCTTTTATTGGTAGCTCCCATTCCAATGTTGGCCTTAAAGTTTAAAGATTATTCCATTCGAAACAATATTTCTCGTTATTTACTAGTTATAGTATCAATTATCTTACTGGTTATCTTTAAAAAACAATCATTTCCTTTAATTATCAGTTTTTATCTCATCTTGTCACTTTCGGTGGCTTTTATGGATAAAAGAAAACAAGGCTAATTTTAATGAAGAAGTTCGGCTTTCTATTAGTTATTATTTCATTTGGGTTAGAGCCAAATCTCCAAGCTCAAATAAATTCAGTGCTGTCATCAGGCACTTGGTATAAGTTTGCCGTTACCGAATCTAGTATTTATGAAATTAAAGGGTCTGATCTTGAAAGTGCAGGAATATCTATTTCAACCATAGCTCCCAGTAAGCTAAGGTTGTTTGGTTCTGCTGGTGGAATTTTGCCTCAAGCAAATAACGCTAAACGCCCTGTAGATTTAGAAGAGATGGCTATTCTAGTACTAGGGAGTGAGGATGGCCAATTTAACTCCAATGACAAAATCATATTTTGGGGTGAGGGGCCTAATAAAGTGGCTTTTGACTCAGAAGAAGTTGCCTTTCAATATGAAAAAAATATTTACTCAGACACTAGTTATTATTTTTTAAATATTGAGCAATCAATTGGTAAAAGGATAGAAAATTCTGCTCTTATTGAAGGGAGCTACCCTGAAGTTAATAGGTATTTATCCCATTTTGTGCATGAGTTAGAAGAGATAAATCTTCTGAGGTCTGGAAGAACTTGGTATGGCGAAAAATTCGATAGCGATATTGACCAAAGTTTTACTACAGATTTTTCTAACTGGATTAATGGATCTGAAGTAAAAATCAGGTCTTCAGTAATGGCATCATCTTTTGCAGAAAGTAGCTTTGATGTATCCATTAATGGAACAGTTGTTGGAAACCACCCTCTGCAAAGTATTCCAGACAGCAGGTACGCTATAAAAGGGTATAATAGCACTGAACTCTTTACTACAATTCTTCCTGAAAATAGTAACTCAAACCTTGAGGTTAACTACACTTTTAACAAACAAAATGGCACTGGTTATTTAAACTATTTTCTAGTGCAAGTAGAAAAAAGCATAGCAGTAAACAATTCATTTGTAGAGCTCATTATTCCTAAAAAATCTGACTTAATAAGTACATTAAAAGCAAATATTTCTTCATCGAACAGCCAACTTTGGAATATTAGCAACTTTAACTCAATTAAAAATATAAACTCAATAATTACTGATAATCAACTTAGTGCTAACATAAATACAGATACAACAGCTCATTTAGTATTAATTGATTTGGCTGGGAGTTTTCAAGTTCCTCAATATGTTAAACAAATTACGAATCAGAATTTGCATGGCATCTCAAACATTAACCTACTCATAATCACAGCTCCTGATTTTTTTAATCAAGCTAATGAACTAAAGAACCACAAACAATCACAAGGCATTTCAGCTAAAGTTGTGCTTACAAGCCAAGTTTATAATGAGTTTTCTGCAGGCAGAAGAGATATTACTGCGATCAGAGATTTTACTAAATACTTATATGAAAATGCAGGCTTAGAGCACTTATTATTATTTGGTAAAGGCACCTACGATTATAAAAACTATGATGGACAAAACAATTCATTTGTTCCGATATATGAATC
The DNA here is from genome assembly GCA_027067135.1 of Cyclobacteriaceae bacterium. Taxonomy (GTDB): domain Bacteria; phylum Bacteroidota; class Bacteroidia; order Cytophagales; family Cyclobacteriaceae; genus JAKISE01. The sequence goes on along the minus strand of JAMOMJ010000364.1, from coordinate 4,599 downwards.
CAGAAACTCACTTAGCCCATTGTATAGCTATGGATCTGATGATTATTTAGGTTTTATGGACTCAGATGAAGGTGAGTGGAAAGAAAATGCAAGTGGAGATCATACTATGGATATTGGAGTGGGTCGATTACCTGTAAAATCAGTTGAAGATGCCGTTGCTACTGTTGATAAAATTAAAAGGTATCACTCCAAAATTGCCATTGGAGATTGGAGAAAAAAAATATCATTTGTAGCAGAAAATGGAGATTTCAATATCCATCAACGAGATGCTGAACGATTATCTACCCTTATTGATACTTCTTACAGTGCTTTCAACCCGCAAAAAATATACATTGATGCTTATCCGATTGAAGCACTACCAGGTGGAACAAAAGCTCCACTCGTAAACCAAGCTATTTTAGATATTTTCGATCAAGGATCATTAATTATTAATTACACAGGTCATGGAAATAGAGAACAATGGGCGAAATCTAATGTGTTTAATAGAGATATGATCAAAACATTAGAAAACGATATTATTTTCCCTTTGGTAGTTACTGCCACCTGTGAGTTCGGGCAACACGATAACGGGTATGTTATTTCAGCTGGAGAAGAATTGGTCGTTATGCCAAATGCTGGAGCAATAGGGCTTATCACAACAAGTCGCCCTGTATTTGCTAGTTCTAACTATAAGTTGAACCTAGCTTTTTACAACACAGTATTGGCAACAAAAAAAGGAGTATATAAATCAATAGGAGAAATTTTCTTAGACACTAAGAACAACAGTTTAAGTGGCCCAAATAATAGGAACTTTTCTCTTTTAGCAGATCCAAGTCTAAAATTATCCTACCCAGAAGAATTTATTCAGTTGGATAGCTTAAATGGAAATTCATTAAGCACAAAAGACACAATCACTGCTCTTGAACATGTTACTTTCTCAGGATCACTTAGAGGAACAACAGGAATGATACTTACGAATTATAATGGAGAGATAGAAATTAACTTTTACGATCGACCTACTACAAAACAAACTCTTGGCAATTTTGGAACTCCTTTTATATATAATGATAGAGACAACTTACTTTTCTCTGGAAGCTCAACTGTGAAAAATGGAATATTTAAATTTCAATTTACTACTCCGCTTGATATTAGCTACCAAATCATGGAAGGAAAAATTTCGATGTACGCAGTAGCTAATGATAGTACGGACGCAAATGGAGCTAATGTTTCCATAAAAATTGGAGGCACTAATTCAAATCCTATCTCAGATAATACACCTCCAACTATTGATGTTTTTATGGAAGATTCAACCTTCATCAATAATAGCTTAGTTAGCTCTAACTCATTATTAATAGCTTATTTATTTGATGAAAATGGAATCAATCTATCAAAATCTCAAGTTGGCCATAACATAACCTATTCAATAGATGGAGAAGAACCGATTTCATTAAATGATTATTTTCAATACGACATTGACTCCTACCAATCAGGTAAATTACATTTTCCACTTCAGGGCTTAACACCTGGCTCTCACTCTATCGTAGTAAAAGGCTGGGATACTTTTAATAACCCATCTGAAACTGAGATTTTGTTTAATGTGGCAACCGAGCAAGAAGTATATATATCAGAAGTAAGCGTTTACCCAAACCCTGTACAAAATGAAGCCTATTTCACGTTTAAACATAATTTAAGCGGAAACGATGTAACTGTTCTTTTAAAGATACTAAACCGATCAGGACAAATTGTTTATACCAAAGAAATTGAGTACACAAATGCTAGTGCATTAATAAATAATATAGAATGGGATGGAAGAAATGCTACTGGGCAAAAATTAACAGAAGGATTATACATTTATAGCATAAACATTCGTTCTGTAAGTTCAGGGGCTACAAATACTTTCTTTGGGCGCTTAATGACCTTAAATTAATTAACTTTCAATATCTTTGAACCTAAATTTAATAACATTGATAAATTATAAATCAGTAATACTTTTAACTTCACTGCTCATAATAAGCAATTTTGTTAAAGCACAATCAGGCATCATTGGTCAAGACAGCAGCCAACGAGTTATAACTACAGCTGTTCCATTTTTAAGCATCACCCCAGATTCTCGCTCAGGAGGAATGGGAGATGCTGGTGTTGCCATATCACCAGATGCCAATAGTGTTTATTGGAATCCTTCCAAACTTGCATTTATAGATAATAAGATGGGTTTTTCTTTATCTTATTCTCCTTGGCTCGCAAAAATCATTAACGATATGTCCTTATCATACCTTTCAGGTTACTACAAATTATCAAAAGAGCAAACAATTGCAGTATCCCTCAGATACTTCGATTTAGGAGAAATATTTTTTACAGATGGTAATAATAATCCTCAAGGAGACTTTAACCCAAAAGAATTTGCCATTGATGCAACTTATGCAAGAATGCTATCAGAAGATTTTAGCTTAGGTATTACATTGCGTTATGTTAATTCAAACCTTACTGGTCAATTTTCATCGGCAACAATAGAGGCTAAACCAGCCAATACGGTTGCTGCAGATGTATCTGCTTATTATAATAAAGATATAAATATTGGAAACTTAGCTTTTGGTGCAAATATTTCAAATATTGGAGCAAAAGTCACTTATTCAAATCAAGAAAATAAGGATTTTATACCAATTAATCTTCGTTTAGGTTCTGCTCTTAAAATGGATATTGATCCTTATAACACCATTACATTTGCACTTGATTTTAATAAGCTTTTAGTGCCAACACCCCCCATTTACGAAGTGGATGAAAACGGTGCTATTGTCATTGATCCAATTACAGAAAAGCCAATTATTAAGCGTGGGAAAGATCCAGATAGAAACTTATTAAGCGGCATGTTTGGATCTTTTTCAGATGCACCTGATGGATTTTCTGAAGAAATGTCCGAAATAATGATTTCGTTTGGAACCGAGTATTGGTATAACGACCTTTTTGCTGCTAGAGTAGGCTATTTTTATGAAAATAAGAATAAAGGTAATCGCCAATTTTTCACTTTAGGTGTTGGATTCAGATATAATGTATTTGGGTTTGATTTTGCCTACCTAGTACCACCTCAACAGGAGCACCCTTTGGCAGAAACACTTCGATTTACACTGCATTTCAACTTCGATGACGATGCAGCTGTAAGCAATTCTGTAACTGACTAATGCTTATTAGATCAAAAGCGCCAAAGCTTTCTTTTAACCCATCTATTAACGAAATAGGATATGACTCATATTCATTAAATAACAATATTCCTCTATACTCTATACTAAATAAAACCTACGAAGTATGTGGTGTAGAAATAGTATTTGGTGGGGGTAAAATCGATGAAAGAATAAACGGAGCATCCTTTTTTTCTACTAACCTTCTTAGATCAGGTATAAAGGGATTAAACTCTAATGACATCAATATTTTTTTTGAACAAAGAGGAGCTTTCGTTCAGTTTCAAAGCGGATTAGATTATAATACTTTTAGCCTATACTGCATATCAGATAAACTAAAAGAGATTCTACCGCTATTTCTAAGATTATTTAATGAGCCAATTTTCCCAGAAGAAAAATTAACTCAACTTGCCAACAAAAAAGCTCAAGAATTTGATATAAATCAACAAAAGCCCACTTATTGGTCTTCGAAATTACTTAAGGAAGCTCTTTTTAAGAGTCACCCATACGGACATGTTCTAAGCAAAGAGGACATAAAATCAATCACCTCATCAGACTTAAAAAATCATTGGACTTCAACAGCATTAAGCCAAATTAAGTTTATAACTGCAGCTGGTAATTTCAATGTAGAATTTCTTAAATCAATTATTCAAGATAACCTTTCCTTTCACCAGAATAAGCAAACAAGCAAAACTGATGAACTAAGACTTCCAACTAAAAAGACCTTAGTAAAGAAAACCTTAAAAAATAGTCAGCAAACAAGTTTAAAAATTGGTTTTCAAACTACCTCTTTTCTATCTCCAAACCACCCAGCACTCAGTTTAGGCAACACAATATTGGGCGGTTATTTCGGATCACGGTTTATGCAAAGCATAAGAGAAGATAAAGGGCTTACATATGGAATTGGATCCTCAATTCAGCACCTTAGAGAATCATCGTATATTCAAATTTCTGCTGATATAAAAACGGGAGCAGGAAATGAAGTTATTGAACTGATTAATGTTGAGTTAGACAAAATCCATAATAATAGCATAGCTAAAGAAGAGCTTGACAAAGTTAAAAACTATCTGATTGGAGAATATAAGTCTAGCAGTCAAACCATCTTCGATAAGATTAATAAAATAAAGTTTCTCAAAATTCATAATCTCTCAGATTCGTACTTTGCTAATTATTTTGATACTATTTTATCAACAGAATCAAAACATGTCCAAGAAGTATTAAAAAAACATTATAATCCTTCTCTTTTTAAAACTGTATTAGTTGAATAGAAAAAGATTCTACTTCACAAAATAATATTCCACTCATAAAAAAAGGGTTAAAGCCTATGAGGCAATAACCCTTTGTAACACTTCTCTGCTAAAGCTAGGAAGCATAATAAAAGCTGGCAACGACTTACTCTCCCACCTGTTATGGCAGTACCATCAGCGCTGAAGGGCTTAACTTCTCT
>JAMOMJ010000363.1 GCA_027067135.1 Cyclobacteriaceae bacterium | reverse complement strand
TTTTGATAACTGATTGGCAATATTTAGTGCATTTGTGATTACCGTCAGCTCTTTTTGCTCTTTAAGATTTCTAACAAGCTCCATTGCCGTAGTTCCTGAATCAATCATTATTGTATCGCCTTCATTTATAAACTCAGTTGCTTTTTTACCTATCAACTGTTTGGCTTCTATATTGATTTTATCTTTTTCCGAAATATGGTAATCAATCCCAACGGGATCTAATTTTAAAGCTCCCCCTCTTGCTCTTATTAGCACATTTTTTTGTTCTAATTGAGACAGGTCATTTCTAATGGTAACTTCGCTTACCTTAAAAAGGTTACTCAACTCACTTACATTTACTTTCCCTTTTAAATTAAGTTCATCAATAATAATTGCCCTGCGCTCAACAGTTGATTTTTTCTCGTGCATATTAACTGTTTTTTTGAATTCTTTGTTTGACGTATAAAAGTAAGAAAATTAACTTGTTTATGATTAAACAATAATTCATTTATAACAAACTATATGAGTTTCGTATGATTTTTTAAGATGTTAAATGGAAAGCTCAATTATCGCTAAATCCGAGAAATTTCTCAATAAAATGCAAAAAAGATACACAAGATAAACACAGGGGTAGTCATAAAGAGAGGTTATAGCCTCTATAGTACAAAAAACACCAAACAAAAATAAATGCAAAGGTTTAATAAATAAACAGGCTTTATAAGTTTATGAAAACAGAGTGATTATTATAATATAGTTGATATTTTTACATCTGAAGTAACTGGTTTTACGCAAAACAAAACAAATACCGCCCTTACTAGGGCGGAACTTTAAAATAAAATAAGCGTAGGGAAATGACGGAACTATAAAAAATAGGATAATTTGAAACCTCTTTTTATAAATCTGCCAATGAAATTTTCAAATGGGTATTAAATTAAAATAATATGAAACGGGTAATATTTTTGTTATTAATAACATTTTTGTTAAATGGATTACTGCGAGCACAACGGCCAAATATAATCTGGCTAACCTGCGAAGACATCAGTCCAACCTTATCAATGTATGGCGATTCTACCGCATATACCCCCAACCTTGACAGGCTGGCAAAAGAAAGTATAGTTTATACAAATGCTTTTACAACAGTAGGAGTGTGCGCTCCAAGTCGCTCATCTATTATTACCGGTATGTATCCAACATCTATTGGTACACAACACATGCGTGCAGGCAAGGATATTCATGGATGGGGTGCCCGCAATTACACTTTACCGTCAAATGCAGTAGATATTAATGGCGATAGTATTCCTTTATACTCAGTAGTAACACCTCCTAATGTCAGGTGCTTTACAGAGTACCTGAGAGAAGAAGGTTATTATTGTACAAATAATACCAAAACAGACTATCAGTTTGCTTCGCCCATAACAGCCTGGGATGCTAATAGTGAACAAGCTCATTGGAAAAACAGAAAAGAACAGCAGCCTTTTTTTGCTGTATTTAATTTTGGTGTAACCCATGAATCAAGAATATGGTTGAATAAAAATTTACCATTAACCGTTGCGCCAGAGTCTGTGCCACTTCCGGCTTATTATCCTGAAAATCCTGTTGTAAGAAATGATGTGGCAAGAAATTATTCAAACATTGAATTGCTGGACAAACAAATTGGCCAAAAACTTAAAGAGTTAGAAGATGCCGGCCTATTAGAAAACACTATTGTGTTTTTTTTTAGCGACCATGGTGGCCCGCTACCACGTGGCAAGCGAGAGCATTATGATTCAGGCTTAAAAGTGCCATTTATGGTTAGGTTACCTAATCATAAAAATGGAAAATTTACGGATGAATTAGTTTCATTTGTTGACCTTGCACCCACAGTGCTATCATTAGCAGGCGTTGAAATACCTGAATATATGCAAGGCCAAGCCTTTTTGGGGGCAAGTAAACTACCAAAGGCAAGAACTTACATTTTTGGTTCGGGCGATCGGTTTGATGGGTTTCCTGACCGAATTAGGATAGTGCGGGATAAACAGTTTTTATATGTAAGAAATTATCATAAAGAACTGCCCGCATATAAAGATGTTAGTTATCGTAAAAATATTGATATGATGAATGAGCTCCTGAAGCTAAAGGAAGAAGGCAAGCTTACTAACGACCAAAAGTATTGGTTCAGAAGCAAAAAAACCTCTGAAGAGCTTTACGATTGCCTTGCTGACCCCGAGAACCTTCATAATTTAATTAATACTAAAAAGTACGGTAAAAAAATAGCCGCTATGAGTAATACCATGGACAAATGGCTTGAAAGAGTGGGCGATATGGGTGCTATACCGGAGAAAGAACATTTGTTAACTATGTGGCCCAATGGTATTCAGCCAATAACAGAGAAACCTGAGCTCTCCTACGAAGAAAATGTGATAAAACTATCGTGTGAAACCAAAGGAGCTTCAATTGCATATATTATAAGTGATGTTGAAATAAATCCCGATTTTGATTCTAAATGGCAATTGTACCACAGCCCTATCGAAATAAAAAAGGGAAGAAAAATATACTTGCAAGCCCACAGAATTGGCTATAAGGAAAGCGAAGTTTTAATGTTAGAATTATAAAATATAGAGATCCGGGTAACTGTGTAAAAATACACTAGTGTTAAGTCAAGTGTACTGTGTCGTATAAGCTGTAGATATTTTTGAGCTAGGCGATGCGAAAAATATACCCCTACCATAGCTACGGAAGTATTTTTTAAAGAAGTATAGAGCAAAAAGATCAAAGCTTGGTTCGGCTAAAGTATGCTTGACTTAACACTAGTTCATTTCTATTCGGGCGTTAGTTGTATTAGCAAATAATCTCTAAACCCTACCTTAAGAAAAGGGGAATTTCCATTTATACTACCCAAATGCCGTTTGTTTGCGTAATCATATACAGTGTAGTTTAATCCTTTCTCTAGTCCACGCAATTCAATTTCATTAGTTTTTGACCATAAATCAGCAAAAATACCGTAAAAGAGTTCTTTTCCTTTTTTTATTACGTGTATTTCCGGACTATCATAAGCCAAATCGTACAAGTTAATATATTCGGCACTGCTCAAATCTAGGTTGTTGTACTCTTTAAACCATCGATTCCAATGCAGGTGTTGTGCCGAATCGAGGTCGGTATAAAAGGTGGTTGCCTGTGCTCCGGTTCCAATAGCACTTTCAAATGCCTGAGGCACAGAAAATCCACTCCACTCATCATCCGGTACCTGATAGCAATCGCCAACGGCAAAAGTTGGTCCGTGAATACCCTTTTCAACCTTAATTCTTCTTCGGGTTTGAAGTAAATTTATTGGGTCGGATGCACTTGCAACCTGATAGTAGGGCATATTGTAGGGCGAATGGGGTGCTGCGCAAATACATACTTCATGAATGGCCTGTTTATTATTCTTTTTTAAGGTGCTATTTATAACTTCGAATACTTTAGGTACTTCCTGAAAGGATTCCAAGGGTGTTTTATGTTTGTGTTTGGCATTAAAACAAGGAGGTACTGCCGATAATCCCCTCGTATCTGAATATAGCCCATCGTAACCCCACTGCACGGTAAAACGCTCTACAAGCTTTCGAATATGTTCCATAGCCGGCTCATAAGCAGGGCATAATTGATAAAGTTTTCTGGATTCCAGAGGAAAATCCCCTTCACTGTTCATTATCAATAAGTCAGGGTGCTCCTTTGCCAACACGCTTTCTGGGCTTACACCCAACGGATACCACCATAAGTTTGTTTTAAAGCCCATTTGATGCACTTTGTTTACAAAAGTGATCATATCCGCTTCACCATTGGGGAATTTGCCCGGAGACCTGTCGAACTCCCAGTCTCCATAATAGTTAAACCAGCCGTCATCAAGGTTAGCTGTGGTAATACCAAAGGATTTGAGCTCAGGAAGTATGCCGTAAATTTCTTCTAATGTAAAATCCAGATCAAACCCCCAACTCTTCCAATAGGGGTCATAGGCACTTTTAGAAGAAGTTTTTTGAATATCAATCCCACGTTTTCTAAGGAGGTTGCCATAGGTGTGTAGGGCATCATAAAAATCGAGTTTATGAAAGATAATAGCATTTAATACCGTATTATAAGTGACATTTGGTTCCAGCCATCCGTCAATTCCTATGCTTGAATCAGAAGCCTCAATAATCCCGGCTTCAACTGTGCTGTCAACCCGTACTTTTATCGGTAAAGATAGCCATTGTGGCTTGGTTTCAAGGTGGGCTAAAGCCACTCCCATTGATTTTCCCCAGATGTCAATAAATGGCATGCCTCCTCCAACAACCTCATCATCAGCAACAATATGATGCATTCCTTGAAAATTGTTCTGCTTAAAACCGGGGGGTAGCCAAATTAAAGAATAATCATTCCCCCATTGCCCTACTCCTCCCTGAAAAGAAGCAAATGTATAATGTTCCTTGTTTAACCCTTTTTCAGGGTGCTTTAGTGCTATGCGCTGGCTGTAAACCGAATCTATGTAAACCTTGTTCTTACCTAAATTTTTATATGTGGTTTTAAATATTGCCACATTGCTAAAGCCTTTGGGCAAAAGCACTTTGGTTTGCCGCTCAATATTTACTCCATTATTGCTATAAAAGCCTGTTATTACCGTTTCAATGCAGGAACCGAATTCTTTATGGTTTACCTCATTTTGCTTCAGCAGGGTTTTATCAATAATAAAAGGGTAGCAGGTAGCCCCGTTAACTACAATTCCCGGTTGCACATTAGGGTTAAAATAAGTTAAAGAGCTGCTATCGGCAACACCCAGCCACTGTACATCACGGCTAAAATTTGTATCATAATTTATTTCAATTTGCTCAGATTTAATTTTAACATGTTGAGCACAGATCGAACCAGGCATACATAAAAAAAATATGACCCATCTATATCGTTTTGTCGCCCTATTATTATTTGTTAAAATCATAAACTTATACATTTAATTGTTGAACCTGTATGTATATCATTGGAGCTTGCACAATGCAGAGTTGAAAATACATAAAATTTAATTTCGAAAGGTATTGAAGATAAATATAGTTACAGTACCTTTATAATATTTTCAATAATACGATTAATTGTTGTTATAGAAAACCTTTTAAGGACGCACTTTACTTGTGGGATACAGAAAAGAGTTGAATAACCGTTTAAAAATCATAGCGTGACTATATACACTTTGGTAGCTCATAATGTATTCATAAGTCCTGTATTTAACTATTATATGGGCAATAAATATTGCCCATAAAGGACAGAATAAAATTATAGATATAGAGATTTGCTGTTTTCTTATCCATACTATTTTTATGTTATTTATGCGTTAGTTTTTGAAAGAAATAACATATAGTAAGGATAAATAAGAAAAAAATAAATAAAATGATTAAAAAGAAAGAATAAAGCTTGTATAATATTATTAAATACAATATCATTGTATAGATAATTAATTATAGCAATGTGTATTTCTAAAGATTGCTTAATTAGGTTAAAGATTATTGGTATACGGCTAATAAGCTAACAAAAATTACTTGGTTGATTAATTAAGGGCTTTCATTATTGGGAGCTCTTTTTTTTGCACTCTTTTTAAAATGTAATGGCATAGTGCGCATAGTTTTTATATAAAAATCTAGTCAATGTTTACAAATCCAATAAAGTACATACCCTTAGGTTTAACAGAAGAAAAAAGGCTTGAAAAAATCCATACGGTTGTTTTTCAAAAGGCCTTAGATGGCTCCACCTCTGTAGCAAAAGAAATAGCCGAATTAATTCATCAGAAAACATTGGCAAATAAGCCTTGTGTTTTAGGCTTAGCAACGGGCTCATCTCCAACAGGTGTTTATAATGAGCTTGTGCGAATGCATAAGCAAGAGGGATTGAGTTTTAAAAACGTGCATACGTTCAATTTAGATGAATATTACCCTATGCAGCCTGATTCATTACAAAGCTATGTTAGGTTTATGAAAGAGTATTTGTTCAATCATATTGATATACCTCCCCAAAACATTCATATTCCTGATGGTACTTTACCGGCAGAAAAAGTTTTTGATGCCTGTGCGGCCTATGAAAAAATGATAGCTGAGTTGGGCGGACTGGATTTGCAGATATTAGGAATTGGTAGAACAGGACATATAGGGTTCAACGAACCTGGTTCCCACCTTAATTCAACTACTCGTTTGGTAACTCTGGATCATGTTACCAGAGTTGATGCTGCTGCTGACTTTTTTGATCAGGATAATGTTCCGAGAAAGGCAATAACAATGGGTGTAGGCACTATTATGAAAGCCAAAAGAATTATTTTAATGGCTTGGGGCGAAGGCAAAGCATCTATTATTGCTAAAACAATCGAGGGAGCTCAAATTGATGCTGTTCCTGCAACATTTCTTCAAAACCACAAAAATGTTACAATAGTACTGGATGACGCTGCTTCTGCTACGTTAACACGGGTAAAAACTCCGTGGTTGGTTAGCTCCTGTACCTGGGATTATGGTTTAATCAAACGTGCTGTTGTATGGTTGTGCCAAAAAACAGAAAAACCAATTTTAAAATTAACCGATAGAGATTATAATGATAATGGGATGAGTGATTTGGTTTCGGCTCACGGCTCTTCCTATGAAATAAACATTAAAATGTTTAACGAATTTCAGCATACCATTACAGGCTGGCCTGGAGGTAAACCAAATGCAGGCGACAAGTCAAGGCCTGAACGTGCCAAACCAGCTTCTAAACGGGTGGTCATTTTTAGCCCTCATCCCGATGACGATGTAATTTCAATGGGAGGTACTTTTATAAGGCTGCACGATCAGGGACATCAGGTACATGTAGCATATCAAACATCGGGCAATATTGCTGTTTTTGATGATGATGTGGTTAGATTTGCCGATTTTAATGAAGAAATAAACCAATTTTTAGGAACTCAAAAGGATACCAATAATAGCCTCTATAAAAAAGTGAAGGAGGAACTGGTGAGGAAAAAGCCGGGCGAAATGGACTCTGATTTAGTTAAAGAAATAAAAGGGCTGATTAGGAAAGGGGAGGCTAGAGCAGCTTGTAGGTTTGTTGGCTTGCCTGATGAAAGAATGCACTTTTTGAATATGCCTTTCTACGAAACCGGGCTTGTAAAAAAGAACCCTGTTGGAAAGGACGATGTGCAATTAATTGTTGACCTGCTTAAAGAAATAGAGCCACATCAAATATTTGCTGCTGGAGACCTTTCTGATCCCCATGGCACGCACCGTGTGTGTCTTGAGGCAATTTATAAAGCTATGCATGAGCTTAAAAATGAAAAATGGTTGAAAAATTGCTATGTTTGGTTATATCGTGGTGCCTGGCAGGAATGGGGAATTGAAGATATAGAAATGGCTGTGCCTCTTAGTCCAGATGAGCTTTCTATGAAAAGGAAAGCTATTTTTAAACATCAATCTCAAAAAGACAGTGCTGTTTTTCCCGGCAATGACTCACGGGAATTTT
>JAMOMJ010000362.1 GCA_027067135.1 Cyclobacteriaceae bacterium | reverse complement strand
CGTTAGGTGGGTTAAGCCTGCGGTTGAATAATTAAACTCAATTTTGGAATTGTCGGCAAAAAACATATTCGCTTGCCCCCACATGGGTATATTGAGCGTGTCTTTTACATCTACCCTAAAATTAATATCCATTTTTTTATTAGAGTAGCCTACTAAGGCACGGTAGTTTAAGTATTCATCCTCTTCAAAAATGGGCATACCAACTTTCCCTGTCAATCGTCCATTAATACTACTATTTTGAACAATGTTAATTGACACGGTATCTAAGGCAAATGACCACCCTTTTACATCTCCATCATCAAAATCAATTATATTTCTTGCTTCAATGGCAGCTGTTAATCCTGTTTTGTCTATGATTAAATTGCTTAGAGAAAACTCTGCACGCCCCATTACTTTGTCTTCAAATTCTGGTGGGGCTCTAAGTGTAACCTCTTTTAAATAGAAGCCCTTCCATGTATTAACAAGTCGATCGTCTATTTCAGTTTCTCCTTCTTCGCTAAGGCTTGCATCCCGATAATTACTGGGGAGTGTAAAGTCTGGCGGATTTTCTACATCGGATAAATCGATGTAGGCAGTAATGGGTTTAAACCCCCATCCATTCATGCCTTTAACTTGAAATGCAGAGATGCCAATCTCAGCAAGATAATTGCTGCCCCTGCAACTTTTTAAGGCAAAGGTTCCTGTAACGTAGCCATCTTCATCCACAGAGCCATCTTCATTTTCAGGGATTAATTTGTCATTTGGAAAAGTTACTGAACCTCGAATACTTACACATTTAAAGCCTGTACAGTCAAACTCTATGTATGAAGCTTTCGTAGAGTCTCCACTCACTATGCCATTAAAGGCAAATTTTGTTTCACCATCGCTAAAAATCTCATGGTCACGAGCTAAGTATAACACGTACTCATCGCCAAAACCTGTTGGGGTTATGCAAACGTTTCGAGCACCAAAAGCAGGAATTTTGTCACCTAAATCAGGAATATCTAATTGTGCTTGTGCGGTTATACTAGCCTTTCTTGGTAGAAACTCCATTTCGGTTATTGCAATAATAAACTGAACACCATCAATCTCATTATCTAAGCCCAGGGGCATTCCAATTGGTCGGCTGCTTCCAAGTGTGCTTACAAGGCGCTCACCTGTTTCAAACACTTCACTTAGGGCTTCAGATTCGGCAGTATTTAAGTCTGGTACAGATACTGGAACTCCATTAATGATTGTGGAAATGCTATCGGCCGTTATATGTGGTTCATCGTCTTTTGCTGTTGCTTTTCCTTCAAAAACCTGTTTAGATGCGTTTACCTTAATGTCTTTAAATTCGACATGAACCCTTACGTTATTAAGAAATGCGATAGAGATTTCTCCTTCACCATCATATTTATTGGTGCCAGTGCTCGTAAGGCTCGTAAGTAGCATATCGAATTTGCCCATTTTTAAGGTTTGCCCATTGGTAACTTCTACAGCCTCCTTATCCGTAATTTCTGGGCTTTCGCATACGCTTACACAGCCTTCAGGCGTTTCCTCTTCTTCTTCTGCAACTATTACTTCAGGGGTGCCAATTTTAAATTCCCAAATTGGGCTTGAGCTATATCCAGTTGAGGAGAGGTCTTCTGGGTTGCTAAGCCATTTAACACGCCAGAAATAGGAGCCCTCAGAAAATGATTTTTCAGTATTAATTTGTTTGTAGAGAGCATTAACAATGGTGGTAGAATCATCTGTAAGTTGAAGGCCTTGGGTTCTTCCGCTATCTCTAAAAATTATACTATCAAAAGAGATGGTGTCAGATACCTCGATTACCCAAGCTTCGTCAATTACACCATTAAAAAAATTTGCCGAAGAACCAGAATTAAATTGTGCTATATCAAAGGGTGGAGTAATTCGGGAAGGGCGTTTGGCACTTGTCCACTGAAATTTAATAAGGCCGGGGGCTTCGGTAGCGTTGTCAGCTGGTGATTCTAAGATAGGAGGCGACATGCCAAAATAAAAACTCACTCTATCAGTTTGTGCAGGAATAACAGTGCCATTTCGTCTTTTCATTTCACCAGTAAACTGCCAGGCATATTCTGCTCCCCTCGAAAAAGTAGCATGGGGTTCTGAAGAGTTCTTGTAAACAGGTAAATGCTGCGATTGCTCTTGAGTAATTCCTGAAGGCCCTCCCTGATTTTGTCCCAATAATGGGCCTCTAGGCCAACGATTAAGACTATGATCTGTATCTAAGGAAGAAAACCTGTTGCCATTTTTTTCTAACAGGTCAAAGTCTCCTTGAAATTTTACAAAAAAATCACTATAAGGGGTGAATTTTAGAATAAACGGGAAAAAATCAAAAGGGATATAATCGTTTTCTTTAGGATATTCAGGGAGAAACTGAAGTCGCTCTGTTGTTCCTTGCCCATAAGTAAAATAACAAACTTCGCTTTCTCCAATGTCTCTAAATTGGATTTCATCGGTTGGATCAAAAGCGATTACACTAAAAGCATAGGAAATACCTTCTTCTAGAAGAATATCTGCATCAGGATATAAATTAAATGAATTGCTGTACAGTTCTTCTGATTCAAAAAGATAAGGTGATGTTGCAGATTTCATAACATCAAAAGGATTGCGACCTGCAGGGTCTATTTCTACAATTCGTAGCTTAAAACGGGTTTCTCCATAGCCACTTGCAGGTGGGGTAAAGATCCAGTTGAAGGTGATGGCCGATTGATCACTCTTAATGATACTACCACACTCAGGAAAAGTTATTTGTGGAGGATCTACATAGGCCACTTCAAAGCCACTGCAACCTAAAGAAAAATCGGGTGGTGGCGATAAGGCTTTGCCAGGAATAATACAATCGAAAGCCCTTAAACAAATTGTGTATTGTCCTTCGGGTAAAGCTTCATCTCCTCTAATTCTATCTATAGTTACTCCTGTAACTTTTAAATAATCAGGGTTAAATAAATCTACAAGATCCGAGCCCATAAGTCGGGTAAATCCAGGCTCAATAATGATACAGCTTTTTGGAAGGCTATTAGGGTCGGTTTCAATACGAATGCCCCGGTCTTCGTTGGAGAGTGAACCAATAAACACAATTTCATACGTTTCAGTTGAATTATTGATAACATCTACAAATATTTGAGAATTAATATCGGTAAATTCGGATAATCTAATTGGGTATGGTGGAGCAATGGCTATTTGCACATCTAAAGGGAATTGGGCATAAGAAGATAAGGAAAGACTTAAGCCAAATATTAATAATGCAATTTTTCTATAAATGTTCATATCTTAGAATGTATAGCTATAATTAAAATTTCCTAAAAACTCAGAGAAGGCCTCAACTCTAGCATTGGATGAAGACCTATTAATAAAACTGAATCGAATAGCAAAAGAGTGATGCTCAATGGGTGTGTAATTTAGTCGTGTGTTTAACCGCATAGTTGTTCCGCCCTTTTCACTATCTAGTTTTGTGGAGTAAAATGAGCCTGAAGCATTTAACACAAACTTATCCTCGGCTAGTTTTTTGTTGGCGCTAACATTTAAACCCCAGCGGCCAGATTGAATTGTAGCACTTTTGAAATTATTAAAATTGAATCCTGCTCTCCAGCCCCATTTTTTATCTTTATTATTAAACCTAAAGGAAAATGAAGGACTCAATGATTTTGAATTATTATCTCGCATAGCATGATTAACCTGATCTTGGGAATACGACTGTTGGTTAGCAGTTAGGTTTATCGAGTACTTTTTTATTTTATCTCCAAAATTATAATTGCCAGAAATGGAAAAATTATTGGTAAACTGCTTAAGGGTTAAAGAGTCAATTACGTCTCGCTTAACTAAGTTAATTTGCTGTTGATTGAGACTGTAATTGGTGAGAGAAGATGAAAAATTAAGTTTATTGGTAGGCGAATAGCTTAACCGAAAGGAGTTAATTCGCCTGTTTGTTTGATTGGATTTATCGGCAAAAAGGTTATTTCTTTGCCAGCCAATGCTAAGGGCTAGTCTTAGTTTTCGCCTAAACATGGACCACGAAGGAGAGACAGTTATGTTCTCTAAATCGTTATTAAAGAAATAGGAACCCATAGTTTGAAAATCTGGCTCAATACGTTGGTATTGAGTTTTAAAATTAACTCTACCAATTCTAAAAGAAAGAGAAGCTTTGCCAGCCAATAAGAATTGAGTGGAGTAATTAACGGTTAACATATTATTGATGAGACCCGATAATGGAATGTCATCTCTAAAACTCCCTTCTGCATACAGATTATTGGTCCATCCACTTAAAGCGAAATCAAGAGTAAATGTAACTTTCCTCAAAATTCGCAACCTAGACTTAATGCCTAAGGCTAAGTTTTCTTGTGGATTGACTCTGGCACTATCTACAGGTCTTGGAATTGAGCCAACGTCATCCCAACCTTTAAACAGAACAAGGTCAACGTAACTATTCTGCGACCCATAACCCAATTTTACGGTGTAACCCTTTCTTGAGTAAGTAGGCTGAATAGGTACAGTATTTAGGCTGTCTTGTGGTACCGCTTTTAATAAACGACCATACATGCCACCTAACCGCCAATTACCTGGGTTGGCTTCCACACCAACACCATTAAATATATGCCCGTTAAGTGTGTATTGAGAAAAGGAGAGGCTGCGAAATCCCAAATGAACAGTTAGCCATTTGTAATATGGGCTTACCCCAAACTGGTTAAAAGGTTGGCGAAAATCTTGATTTTTTTGGCTTAGCACAAAGCTAAAGGGTAGTGTAATTCCGTATAACCTTAAGGTTGGGTTGCCAGAAAGTGTCCAAACAAATGGGTCTCTAGCTCTAAACTCTCTGTTTGTGGAGTAAAAATTTAGGTTTGCATTTAAACTACCAGAGAATTGAATTGGTTTTTGTTCTTTTAAGTTAGACAAGTCTTGCCCATAGATAGCATTGCTTACCAAAAATAATAATGAGAAAAGAAATAAGTATTTTCTCATTAGTTGATTTCTATTTTTCGGATGGCTGCATTATTAAAATCACAAATCCATAATTCACCATCATTCAGTATAAAAATGCCAGTAGGGAAATTAAATTGTGCTTGCGAAGGATCACCGTCTTGAAATCCTGCAATGCCATTTCCTATCAATGTAGAAGTAATCCCATTTTCGATTAACCTTATGCTGTGGTTATTTCCGTCTGCTACATAAATCTCTCCCGTGCTATTTACACTCAAATCATAAGGAAAGCTAAATTTTGCTTCTGCCGTAGTTCCATCAACAAAGCCATCGCCCAATACCCCAGTTACAGTTGAAAGGTTTCCGCTAACTACATCAAAATAACGAATGCTATGGTTTGCAGCATCTGCAATAAGAAGATTTCCGGAAAGGTCAATAGCTATTCCTAAGGGTCTGTTGAGTCTAGATGTTGTGCCTTTTCCATCTACAAAGCCCGATAATCCGTTCCCCGCCACAGTAGTTACATTGCTGGTTTGTAAATTAAGTTCTCGAATGGCATGGTTAGAATTGTCTGCTATGTATAAAATATTATTATTAATAGCTAAGCCAAAGGGTTGATTAAATTGCGCTTGTTGTAAACCAAGACCATCAGCAAAGCCTGATACCCCATTGCCAGCAATTGTAGAAACCACGTTGCTGGTATTAATCATTCGAATAACGTGATTGTTTTCATCCGCTACATAAATATTTCCTTGAGAGTCTCGGGCTAAGCCTATTGGGAAATTAAATTGGGCATTTCCTGTTTTTCCATCAAGAAAGCCAGCTTGGCCAGTTCCTGCAAAAACAGTAACTACGCCTGCAGGTGTAATGCGCTTAATCTGGTGGTTTTGAGTATCAGTAAACAAGAAATTTCCGTTTCCATCGCTTATTATTCTAAATGGAGAACCAGTGCCATTATTTGTTCCTGCCATGGTTAGCACATTAATCAAGGGTGCTTCCACTGTAAAAACAGGCCCTGTTGCTGTTTTTAAAATTGAAAGTATAGTTACAGAAATAGCACCTGTAGTTGAATTTGGAGGTACATTAAATTGAATTTCAGT
Organism: Cyclobacteriaceae bacterium; assembly: GCA_027067135.1. GTDB lineage: Bacteria > Bacteroidota > Bacteroidia > Cytophagales > Cyclobacteriaceae > JAKISE01. The sequence continues at coordinate 1,436 of JAMOMJ010000362.1, read as the reverse complement.
ATCAGTAATAGAGTTGGCAGAAACTATATCCCCGTTAAGTTTAACTTCCACGTCATTAATATCTGCCCCAAAATTATTGCCAGTAATAGTAACAAGAGTGCCTTCAGGCCCAGCTGTTGGAGATATGGCTGTAATTTGAGGTGTATTATCTATTACAGTAAAATTGGGGCCTTTAATTGAGTCTCCTTCGTTATAAATAGTTATTAGCCCTGTGGTTGCCAATGGAGGAACCGTTGATGATAGTTCTTGTGCCGATATAATGGTAGTACTGGCCTCGGTGCCGTTAAAAAATAATGAAAATGTAGGTGATAGTAAGTCGAAATTCTGTCCAGAGATAGTTACCTGCGCTCCTACAGTGTCTTGGTTAGGTGTTATAGAAGATATGCTTATAATTGGGTCATCTAGTACGGTTAAGATAGGCCCCCAAATGGTATCTTGATTATTGGTTATATATACAGTACCAGTAGATGCATATTGTGATATGATTGCTTTTATTATGGAGTTTGATTGTATTGTACTTGCTAATTCGGTGGTGTCGATATGCACCTTGTAGGTATCGGGTAATATAGTAAAATTCTGCCCATAAATTAAAATTGAATCACCTCTAAAAGCTGACTTTGGGTTAATGGAATCTATTTTTATTTGAGGGATTAAGATTGGAGGGAGAACTCTAAAATCGGAGCCAATGCCAGTTCCTAAATCATTTTTAACTATAATTGGACCAGTGGTAGCCGAATCTGGAACAATAAAAATAATTTGCTCTTCTATTAATGATGACAATTGGGATAATTCTCCATTTATAAAAACGGAGTCAATAGATATATCTTGAAAATTGCTTCCAACAATTGTTATCGTATCTCTTGGGCGCCCTTCATCTGGAATTACCGAAGTAATAATCGGGGATTTGCCGCCTGCTAATTCATCTTTATCTATGCAACTTACAGATACAATAATTAATGTATTCAGTATCAAAGCTCTGATAATACTTCTCATTGGTTTGCTGGCTCTATTTTAATATTGTTTAACTATCTTATTTTCTTATTGAACAATATAGTTTTAATGATTTTGCCTTTATGAACGATCTTTATTTCATATTTACCTTCTTCTAAAAAATCTACCTTGAGATAAATTTTTTTAGGTAAATGAAGTAATGATCCTTCATAATTTCTCCATTTCTTTTTCACGTAGATTATTCTTCGTGTAGTTGCCAACTAATAGACAAAATCAAATGTAGAATAAGCAAGAGGGGAGGGCTGTTACTAATGTAACAGATGCTATAAATTTTGTAACAACTTAAAAATTAGAAAATATAAGCCTGATTAAAACTATTAACCTGAGTTCGACCTAAGGAATACTGTCAGCTTTAAGTGAAAATTTCATAAACAACTCAAATTTATGTAGGACTAACGAGTTAATTCAAAGAAATTTGAGGAAGT
>JAMOMJ010000361.1 GCA_027067135.1 Cyclobacteriaceae bacterium | reverse complement strand
CCGCAAAAAGGCACAACAACTGATTTTGATGGTGCTTTTAGCTTACAGGTTAAAGATTTAAACGACACTTTAGTCGTTTCATTTATCGGTTTTCAAACAAAAATAATTGCATTAACAAGTATTGATGTTGATGAGCCTTTAATTATAATACTAAAAGAAAACCGGCAATCACTGGCTGAAGTTATTATTACAGCTCAAGACCCTATTTCAGAGCAATTTTCGGTAACAACCCTAAAAAAACTGGATATATATTTTAACCCTGTTTCGCAGGGCGACCCGCTAAAAGCAATAACAACACTACCGGCTTCTACTACCACCGATGAAACCGCAAACCCTTCGCTGCGCGGAAGCCCTGCCGACAGGTCGAGGGTGGTGCTAAACGGTGTGCCGGTTTACAACCCGGTTAGGGCCAGCCAGCTAAACAACCAGGGTTTTTTTAGCCTGTTTAACCCTGAAATTATTGACAAAATGTATGTGTATGCCAGCAACCCTCCTTTAACCTATGGCAATACAACTGCCGGTTTGGTAGAAATACAAACCACTAAAAACTTAAAATCAAACCAGTTGCAGCTCTCTGCAAGTTTGGCAAGTACCGGTGTTTTTCTCTCGCAACAGCTAAAAAAGGATGTTTCGTTTATACAAGCTTATGGTAATTATCAATTTTCAGATGCTTTTGTTGGTATTCAGGAAAGCCAATTGCCTGCTATTAATAATTTTACAACAACAGATGCAGGCGTAAACTTTCGTACAAAAATCGGAAAACGGGTAGCATTTAATTCGTATAATTATTTCATTGATGAAGCTTTTAACGGCTCAAACGAACAATTTACCTACAAGGGCAAGGTAGCCACCCATAAAAAAAGGTATTTCACTATAAACAACCTAACTTATTACACTGCTAACGGGGTGTTAAGCTTAAATAGTGGTGCAAATACATCGCAACAAAATTTTAGCTTCGGCAACATAAAATCCAACAACCAAATAAACCGGTTATTTACTTCCTTAAACTATAATTGGTTCCCATTAAAAAATACAGATTTACAATTGGGCGTTTCCCATGATTTCCACAAGAATGATTTTAATGACAGCATTCCGGTTTATTATTATGCTTTATCGCCCAGTTCGCCCAACTACTATTCAGAAACATCCATAAGCAATCTTATGCTAGAGGCGTACTTATACACCAACTGGGATGTAAACAACAAGCTTACTTTTTCATCCGGAATGCGAAGCAGCATCCCTATAAACAATCAGGAGTACTACTTTAGTTCGCAACTAGCGTTAAAGTATAAAATTAACAGTAAACAGTCCTTTTTGCTTAGTGGTGGCAAGTATCATAATTACTCAACACCCAATTTCTTTGCTAAAAGGTATAACCTTCTATCAAGCTATCAAATGGCATTAGATTATACCTGTAAGCTAAAAAACACATTAATAACGGCTGCTACTTATTTTAAAAATGAAAACGGAGAGCAACCTGTTAATGTGATTTCTACTACTAATGAAGTTACTACTTTTGGAGTAGAATTATTTCTGGAACACACGTTTTACAAATTCTTTAAATTCACTTTTGCCAATTCATACATCAATCAGGTTGTAACAATAGGTAGCGAGAATTATAAAGGGCAAAACGATTTTAATTACCTGATAAAAACGACTTTGCAGTATAATAACCCCCGGCTGTTTTCATTGGCATTAACCTATATTGGCCGGCCTGGAACATTTTATAATCCAATTACCGGTTCAACTTTTGACAATAAAACCGGCTTTTACGAACCTGTTTTTAGCAATGATTTATTTAGCAGACAATACAATAATTATAATAGGTTGGATTTGAGCCTGAGCAAATATATCAGGCTAAAAAACAATGCTTTAATCACATTTGTTTCTCTTAACAATGCACTAAACACATATAATGAAAGCAGAATATTGCATAACTCCGACTATTTATCGTACCGTTTTGATTACTTTCAGTTTAGGACAATATATTTTGGCATAGTTTGGCAAATGAATTATTAGTGGAGTGTTTATACCCTTGTTATTTAGGGCTTGCTGAAAAAGTCCCAGGTGCGTTAGATACGAACAGGCAAAGCGAAGATGTATTGTAATACTTCGAGCTGAAGCCTGTGAAGTAGATGACATGCCTGGGACTAACATAATTTCACTACATTTTAATTTAATGAAATTAACAGGTGCAAGGGTTTTAGCCGATTTTGATTAAAAAGCCTGCACCTTATTAACAGTTAACTACTGTAATTCTCTGATAAACTTTTATTTATGTGTTTTTCAGCAAACCCTATTTACAATTGGGCTGTAACAAAGCTGAGACATAATCGTCTTCTTTTTAAAGAATTAAATAACAAAAATATGAGTTGGGAAATAAAAACTCCACAAGCAGCAAAAGTTAATGCAAGGATTGCCGGGCTTATTGGAATGATAGTGTTAGTAACCGGTTCTTTTGCCCATTCAGTTAGTCTTAAACTACTCGATTATAATGATGCTATAAAAACATCCGAATACCTCCTAAATTCAAAATTACTTTTCCGATTAGGCTTTGTAAGCGGCCTATTAATGCAAACTATATTTATTTTTTATGCACTTTTTTTATACAAATTGCTTAAAAATATTGACAGCTTTTTTGCATCTCTAATGATGATATTTGTACTAATTCCTGTTCCTATATTTTTAATTAATCAACTTAATCAATTTGCAGTATTTATATTGGCTGAAAAACATAATGAAGCACAAATGCTTTTTTTTCTTGATTTGCATATATACGGAGGATATATAGTTTCAATTTTTTATGGACTTTGGTTGTTTCCTCTTGGTTATTTAGTTTTTAAATCCGGATTTTTGCCAAAAGTTTTAGGTATTTTATTAATGATTGGATGCTTTGGATATCTTATAAGTTTTATTCAAGGATTCCTTTTCTCAAATATTCAAAATACACTTTGGACTAACCCCTTTTTAATTATTACTCATATTGCGGAATTATTTTTGATGATTTGGCTTCTGATAATGGGAGTAAATAAAGGAAATTGGAAAAAAAGAATGACAGAACATAACTAAAAAAAACAGAATGAGCAGAAAGTTGGGCATCAATAATAAATCTCACGAGGCCATTCTATGAATGCTTTTAACATGTGCCAATTTTGAGGCATAGTTTAAACAAGCTAAAAAATCTTTGTGTTCCAGGTCAGGATAGTCTTCCAGTAGTTCTTCTATTGTCATTCCCGATGCTAATAGTTCCAACATATTCTCTACAGGATACCTTAATCCCCTAATTGTCGGCTTACCATGGCAAATTTCTGGATTAAGCGTTATTCTTGTCAAAAGATTTTCCATTTCAGCAATGTTTTAATCAAATTTAATATTTTTTATGGATAATAGACTTGCTAATTTCGTTTACATCAATAAACTCTAATAAATATCAGGAAACTTACCAGGTTCCACCTCACCCATCAACCCATAAATTTTATCAAAAACCTCCTCTGCATTAGGCTTGGAAAAATAATCGCCATCTGAACCATAAGCCGGTCTGTGCTCTTTGGAGGTAATGGTTAAAGGTACCGAATCAAGGAATTGATACCCTCCCTGCTCTTCAAGCACTTTTTGCATCATAAAGGCAGTTGCACCACCCGGCACATCTTCATCGGCAAAAACTACACGGTTGGTCTTTTTTACCGAACTTATAATTAAATGGTGTACATCAAAAGGCATAAGGGTTTGTACGTCTATCACCTCACAAGAAATACCAGCCTCTTCTAATTGTTGTGCGGCATCTATCACAATTCGACACATAGAACCATACGTAATAATGGTTAAGTCATCTCCTTCCCTCAATATTTCCGGTACCCCCAGAGGTTCTTTGTACTCCGCTAAATTGGATGGCATTTTTTCTTTTAACCGATACCCGTTCAGGCTTTCAATCATTAATGCAGTATCATCAGAAGCCAGCATGGTGTTATACATACCTGCAGCCTTTGTCATATTTCGAGGCACCAGTAAATAAATCCCTTTAAGGCTATTCAACAACATGCCCATAGGTGAGCCTGAGTGCCAAACTCCTTCTAAACGATGCCCTCTTGTTCTAATAATTAAGGGTGCTTTCTGGCCTCCCTTTGTGCGGTATTGTAAGGTTGCCAAATCATCGGTTAAAGTAGGCAGAGCATATACCAGATAGTCTAAGTACTGTATTTCGGCAATGGGCCTTAATCCACGCAAGGCCATTCCTATTCCCTGGCCGATAATGGTTGTCTCTCTAATTCCAGTATCATCTACCCGAATGCTACCGTATTTTTCCTGTAAACCTGCAAAAGCCTGATTTACATCACCAATCTTACCAACATCCTCTCCAAAAGCAACAATTCGGGGGTCTCTATCTAATGCTTTATCAAAACAGGCTTGTAACACTTGGCGGCCATCTACCACCTCAGAATCGGACTTATACTGAGCAGGAACATTGTCCACATTAAGCGCAGCATCTACTGATTCACTAAATATATGCGAGCCATAATCTTCGCTGGCTTTAGCTTCAAAAGCATTAAGCCATTCTACCAATGGTTGCTTTTCTGCAAGCGATTGCCCTCGAACAATTCGCAATGCTTTCTTCGAAGCTTTTACTGCATCTAATTTTAAAGGATTAATGGCAGATGATAACTCATTCTTAAAATTTTCTATTTCTTGACTATGAGCAGCCTTGGCCAGGTTAGCCAGCAAAGAAGAAACAGTGGCTTGCGCCTCCTTTTCTTCATTTATAAAAGCTTTCCAGGCATCTTTTTTAGCCTGTTTTGCATAATCCTTTGCCTCCTTCTCAATATCTGCAAGTTCAGCTTCAGTCGAAAAGTTATTATCTAAAATCCATTGTCGCATTTTAAGGTTGCAATCATGCTCGGCCTCCCACTGTAATCTTTCTTTGGTCTTATACCTTTCATGAGAACCCGAAGTTGAGTGACCTTGAGGTTGTGTTGCCTCTATTACATGTACCAATACAGGTATATGTTCTTCTCTCGCTAACAATTCAGCCTTTTTATAGGTTGTAACCAGTGCCTCATAATCCCAGGCTTTTACAGTTAAAATTTCAATTCCTTTTTCTTTGGCAGTTCGTTGAAATCCAGCCAGGGCCTTAGATATAGACTGCTTGGTTGTATGGTATTCTGCTCCAACAGAAATACCAAACTCATCATCCCAAACCGACATAATCACAGGAATTTGAAGTACACCAATTGCATTTATGGCTTCAAAAAACATTCCTTCAGAGGTAGAGGCATTGCCGATGGTTCCAAAGGCAATTTCGTTGCCATTATCAGATAATCCTGTAAACTGATGAAGTTCTTTATTCTGTCTAAAATGTTTTGAAGCAAGAGCCAGTCCAACCAAACGAGGCATTTGCCCTGCGGTTGAGGAAATATCTGCCGTGCTGTTTTTTAAATCAACAAGGTTCTTTAATTGCCCTTCATCATCTAACATTCGGGTAGCAAAATGACCATTCATTAATCTGCCTCCTGAAGCAGGTTCGTCTTCCACACTAGTATGTGCATATAATTGAGCAAAATACTGTTGAATAGTTAACTCACCAATAGCAAACATCAATGTTTGATCTCTATAATACCCTGACCTGAAATCACCATTTTTAAATACTTGAGCTAAAGCTAGTTGAGGCACTTCTTTTCCATCACCAAAAATCCCAAACTTAGCTTTACCCATAAACACTTCTTTGCGCCCCATTAAGCTAGCTTCACGACTTGCAACAGCCAACTTATAATCTTCCAGAATTTTTGTTACTTCTACGATTGGCTGGTTGGTTGCTGTATTTTTCAAAACAATATAATTTTAGTAAAAAAACCCAACCGTTTGGCTAACGGCATACAGGGAGGCAAAAATTGCTCTGTTTACTAACAAATTTAAGGCATCGCATCCGGTAATCAAATTTTGTTTTCAAATGCGAAAAAAAATTCAATTAATTTTATTCGGAAATAGCACCCCAAAAAAGAATATAATTTTGGGAAATAATAAACTTTTAACCGATACCAAGCAATCATAAGTGCTACTCCATAGAAAATTAAATCTCATTTTTTTTTAGACAATGAGCCTAACTTATGTCTTGGTAAATACAAAACCACCTTGCTATATTTGTCTAGTAATTAAACATTTAAGCGATGATTATAGGTGTTCCAAAAGAAATCAAAAATAACGAAAACCGTGTGGCTTTAACACCAGCAGGTGCTAAAGAATTAGTAAAACGCGGGCACGAATTGTATGTACAATCAACAGCAGGTATAGGCAGTGGGTTTTCCAATGCCGACTATGAAGGTGCTGGTGCTAAAATTTTACCAACGATTGAAGCTACTTATGAAATAGCTGAAATGATTATGAAGGTAAAAGAGCCTATCGAATCAGAATATCCGTTGATTAAAAAAGATCAATTACTATTTACTTATTTTCACTTTGCTTCCGGTCAGGTACTTACCGAAGCAATGATCGAAAGAGGTTCTGTTTGCCTTGCTTATGAAACCGTTGAAACTACTAAACGAGCACTTCCTCTATTAATACCAATGAGTGAAGTGGCAGGCAGAATGGCTACACAGGAAGGAGCCAAATACCTTGAAAAACCTATGGGTGGCCGCGGCATTTTACTGGGAGGCGTACCAGGTGTTAAGCCTGCCAAAGTACTTATACTGGGTGGCGGTATTGTAGGTACAGAAGCAGCTAAAATGGCTGCAGGTCTTGGCGCTGAAGTTACTGTAATGGATTTAAGCCTTACCCGTTTGCGATATTTGGATGATGTAATGCCCCCAAATGTGCATACCATGATGTCGAATGAGTATAATATTCGTGAGATGATTAAGGATACCGACTTAATTATTGGTGCTGTGCTAATACCAGGAGCTAAAGCACCTAAGCTTATTACAAGAGATATGCTCAAAAAGATGAGGCCAGGAACTGTGTTGGTAGATGTAGCAGTAGATCAGGGAGGATGTATTGAAACTTGTACACCAACAACCCATGAAAATCCTACTTTTGTGATTGATGATGTAATTCATTACTGTGTGGCAAATATGCCTGGAGCTGTTCCTTATACATCAACCCTTGCACTTACAAATGCAACACTGCCTTATGCTATTGATTTGGCTAACAAAGGGTGGGAAAAAGCCTGTGCTGAGAGTAACGAGCTTAAACTAGGTCTTAATATAATTAATGGAGACATTGTTTATAAAGCAGTTGCTGACGCTTTTAATATGCCTTATGTTGACGTAGCTAAGTATGTTGACTAAATTAGATTGTACTACAATGTCATTTAGGGGAGTAATCTCTAAAGTTAGAGACTAGTGTAAAGAATCTTTAAAAGTCGAATTATTTGGATTATAAGTCCAGTCAAACGGCTTGGCTCTTGTAAGATTATAAGTTTTGATGTATTCCATTAGTTGATCAATTAGTTGCTGTTTGGAGTGC